>NZ_JBTMMT010000004.1:0-207874 GCF_055517075.1 Micromonospora sp. DSM 43699 | reverse complement strand
GGGTGGGGCAGTGGGGTGGGGTGGGGTGGGTTAGGGGGTGGAGAGGTGGACGGTGTCTCGGCCCTGGTGCTTGGCGGCGTAGAGGGCCTGGTCGGCGCGGTGCAGGGTGCGGTCGGCTGGTTCGCCGGGGTGGGGGAGGGCCACTCCGACGCTGATCGTGCGGCCGGTGCGGCGGGCCGCCTCGGTGAGGCGTTCGGCGATCCGGACCGCCTCGTCCGGGTGGGCCACCTCGATCACCGCGACGAACTCGTCGCCCCCGGTGCGGTACAGCTCGTCGCCGTGCCGTAGCGCCGCTTCCAGGGCGCGGGCCAGCCCCACCAGCAGTCGGTCCCCGGCCTGGTGACCGTAGGTGTCGTTGACCGTCTTGAAGCCGTCCACGTCGATGGCGAGCAGCGCGGTACGCCCAGGGGTGGCCGCCGCGATCCGCCGGCCGAACGTGCCGGTGTGCCGCAGCCCGGTGAGCGGGTCGAGGCTGGCCTGTTCCCGCAGCTGGGCCAGGGTGCGCAGCCGCTCCGACGCCCCCCACGCCTGTCCGGCGAGCAACTCCATCAGGTTGACAGTGGTCGGGTCGGGGCGCAGCAACCGGCCGTCGGCGACCAGCAGCACCCCGCCGCCGTCCGGTGGCCCGACCGGCACCGACACCAGGGTGCGTACCCCGGCGCGGGCCAGCGCGACATGTTCCTCGGTGGGCGGGCACCCCACCTCACCCAGGGTGTACGCCGCACCGTACCGGTGGGCCCGGACGATGAGCCGGCCGAGCTGGTCGGCCGACGCCCCGGCCAACTCGGCACGGATCCGGGACTCCAACTCCCCCGGGGTGCCGGTGGGCGCACCGAGTCGGGGGCCGCGTCGACCGGTGAGCACCAGCACGGCGGCGGAGAGGGTGGAGACCTCCCGGGCTGCGGTGATCGCGACGGTCATCAAATCCCAGTCGGTGGGGGCGGAGGTCATCGCGGTGGCGTGCCGGAGCAGTTTCTCGCTGCGACTTTCGGCGGGCGGGCCGCCCAGCGCCGTGATCCGGGCACCGAGCAGCCCGGCGAGCCGCTCGGCGGCCTCCCGCCACGGGGTGAGGTCCACCGGCCCGCTCCACTGGAGGTCGAGCACGCCTACCGGTCGGCCCGCCGGGTCGCGTACCGGCACGCAGACCTCGGCGGTGACGTCCGGGCGTAGCGGCAGGTAGTCGGGGTCGGCGGTGACGTCGTCGACGGTGGCGCCCACGCCGGAGGCGTACACCCGGCCGACGATGCCCGACTTCGGCGGGACGGCGGAGAAGACCTGCCAGGCGCCGGTCGCGGCGACGCAGCGGAGCCGATCGTGCACCTGGAGCAGGACGGAGACCGTGGCGGGGACGTACCGGGCGAGCGCGGTCACCGTCCAGTGGCACGCCTCGGTGGCGGTCGACGCCATCGACAGGCGGACCGTGACGTCCCGGACGACTCGCTCGTGATCCACGTTCTTCCAGGTGAGAATGGCCCGGCGGGTGCCGGGGGCTGCGATCTAGCGTACTCAGCGCCGCACGGGCCACCCGCGTCAAGATCACTTCGTTCGTACACATGTTTCATCCACAGGCTGTGGACCCAGCGTGTGGATTCCGGTCTTGGAGGGGGGCGGGGTGGAGCTGCTCTGGTACGTCGCCTACGGGTCGAACCTGCACGCCGCCCGGCTCGGCTACTACCTCGCCGGGGGCCGCCCACCCGGCGGGCTGCGGTCGTACCCCGGCTGTCGGGACTGCCGACCACCGCGCCGGACGCTGCCGGTGTGGATCCCCGGCGGCGTCTACTTCGCCGGGGAGTCCCGGGCCTGGACCGGCGGGATGGCCTTCTACGACCCGGAGCTGCCCGGGGTCGCGGCGGCCAGGGGCTACCTGCTCAGCCGGGCGCAGTTCGCCGACCTGGCCGCCCAGGAGATGTACCGGCCACCCGGTGCCGACCTGCCCGCGCTCGACGAGGCGGTGGCCGCCGGTCGGGCCACCCTCGGGCCGGGCCGCTACGAGACCCTGCTGCGGGTCGGCACCCGCGACGGGCTGCCGATGCTCACCTTCACCGCGCCGGGGCGGGCGGCCGACGTGGCGTGGACCCCGCCCGCCCCGGTCTACCTGCGGATGATCGCCGACGGGTTGCGGGAGGCGCACGGCTGGTCGCCGCCCGCGACTGTCGACTACCTGGCCGACCGGCCGGGAGTGGCCGGGCACTGGTCCCGGCCCCGACTGGCCGCCCTGCTCCGCCCGGCGGGGGAGGGTGGATCGGTGGAAGGGACGCCTCCGACAGGCCGATCGCGTCGCCCATGATCGCCATTAGGGTCCCGTTGCCGGGACTGGCGGGTCTGTTTGTCGGCGCGGCGCCCTTCCGGCCCACGACGACGGGCCGGTGTGGATAGCCTCGGCCGAATTTCCGTGGCGGGCCTCGGATCGAGGCCGGCCCGTGAACCTGTGGGGGTACGCGTGAAGCACAACAGACTCGTCGGATTCGCCGCGACGCTCGCCGTCGCCATCGGCGGCTCGTTCACCGTCGCCGCGCCGGCCCGGGCCGCCGCGCCGGCAGTGGAGATCACGAAGGTCTACTACGACTCCCCGGGCAAGGACGACCGCTCCAACAAGAGCCTGAACGCCGAGTACGTCAAGCTGACCAACCGGCGCGGCTCGACGCTCAGCCTGAAGTCCTGGACGCTGCGCGACAAGGCCAACCACGTCTACACGTTCTCCGGCGACTTCCGGCTCGCCAAGGGCGCCAGCGTCTACATCCACACCGGTAGGGGCACCAACACCTCCACCCACCGGTACTGGGGCTCCGGGAACTACGTGTGGAACAACACCGGGGACACCGCCTACCTGCGCAACTCCGCAGGCACCGGGATCGACTCCTGCAAGTGGGGGAGCGGGGGCAGCTACACGAACTGCTGATCACCAAGCCGGAGGACGGCCGTACGGGGGCATCCGCGGTGACCGGCGCGCAGAGGGGCGACCGCCGGGCACCGTCCGACCGCCCCGGGAAGGTGGCGGCGACTCCTCGCACCGGGAGCCGCCGCCCCGCCCCGGGGCGGTCGACCCGTCTCAGCCCCCGGTCGGGTCCGTCCTGCCCGGTGGGGCCTGGGCCGGTGACCGGCGGTCGGTGCGTACCTGTCGGTTCTGCCATGCTGGCCCGGTGACCGTGACCTGGCGACACCTACCCGCCCCGGCCCGCGAGATCGCGGTGGCCGCCACCGAAGCGGTGGAGGCCGCACAGGCCCACGACGGCGTCGCGTACGACCGGGCGGTGCTCCGGCTCGCCGGTGCCGACCGCGCCGGGCTGGTCCTCGGCGGGGTGGTCCGACTGCTGCTGGAACAGGCCCACCCCGACGGGCTGGACGGCGACGACGTCCGGCAGGTGCTGGAACACTGCGTCCGGGCCGCCGCGCACTGGCAACCCGACGTCGATCCGCACGTCGTGCTGGTGCTGCTGGCCGGGGCGCTCGGTGTCTACGACCCGGGTGACGACGACGCGCCGCCCGATCCGGCCGCCGTCGCCCGCCACGCCCCGCTGCTGGTGACCGACCTGCTCGCGGCGACCGGGGTGCCGCTCGCCGGCTGCCTGGAGGCGGCGTTCGCCGAGGTCGCCCGCACCGAGCGCCACGACGACTGACGGCGGCCCGGGCCCACCGCCCCGCAACGACTGCGGGGAGGTCACCGGTCGCCCGGTGAGCTCCCCGCCGCTGCGTTCCCACCGCTCAGGAGGTGGCGGCCACCTGGAACGAGGACTGTCCTCCCGTGTACCGTCCGGGCGTCCGCCCCGACAGTTACCGGCATCAAAACGTCGGGGTGCGACGTCGGCAACCGCCTTTCGGTCGTGCCGGCTGCGGAACTCGGCCACCCGTCGTCGGTGCCGGCCTGACATACGGCCGCCGCGCGCCGCGCGGGCCTCGGTTGGCTCGGCTGCCCAGGGGGTACGGGGGACGTGGCATCCCGAGGACCAGCTCCCTCCCGGCGAGCGGGCTCGACCGGAGTGAGGAGGAATGCCATGACCACCAGGGTCGAGAGGTCGATCGAGGTCGGCGTCCCGGTCAGCATCGCCTACAACCAGTGGACCCAGTTCGAGGAGTTCCCCCGGTTCATGGGTGGCGTCGAGGAGGTCCGCCAGCTCGACGACCGTCAGTTGCACTGGGTCGCCCGGATCGCCGGGGTGCGCCGCGAGTGGGACGCCACGGTGCTCGAACAGGTGCCTGACGAGAAGGTGGCCTGGGCCGCGAACGACGGCGTCACGAACGCCGGGGCGGTCTACTTCCAGCGGATCGGCCCGGACCGCACCCGGGTGCTGCTGTGCCTGGAGTACGAGCCGGACGGGCTGGTCGAGAAGGCCGGGGACCGGCTGCACGTGGTGGCCCGGCAGGCCGAGGCGGACCTCGAGCGGTTCAGGTCCTACCTGGAGGCCCGGGGTACGGAGACCGGCGCGTGGCGCGGTTCGGTCGGCTCGGGGCGCGGCGTGGGCACCCCGGGCGTGGCCCAGGCCGGTCCCGATGGTGACTCCGGTGTCGACAGGTGACCCGTCACGACGGCTCGACCACCTCCGCCTCGCCGGAAACGCCCTGCCCCCGGCGCTCGGCCAGCTCGACGATCACGTGGTTGCCGGCGATGGCGCCCGCGCCCCGGCGGACCCGGGCCGCCTGGGTCAGGGCGTAGGACAGCAGCGCGGACGGCGACCGACGGGCCTCGTGGTCCACCTCGCCGTCGTGCGCGGACACCACCCGACCGGCGGCGGGGGCGAGAATCGGCTGCCCGAAGGCGAGGAACCGCTGCGGCGGCTCGGTCGCGAGCAGCGTGCGCCAGTCCCGGACGGTCGCCGTCCGTCGCCCCCGCACCGCCACGAAATCCATCGCGTACGTGGTGGCGAAGAGGTCGGTGCCGTGGCTGGGCACTCGCCGGGCGGGACTGTTCTGGACGGAGCCAGCTGCCCCGGAACGGCAACGCGAGCACGACCGGATCGACAGTGGACACGCTGATCCTCTCCGGTTTCCTGGACATCGACTCTACGACCGCCGTGCTTGCCTGCGGTGCCGGCTGGACGGGACGGGCTGCCGGGGGCTGGCTCCTGTTCCGCGCCCGGCGCTGGCGCGTCGTGGTCGGCTCGGAGGGGCAGTCTTCGGGCGAGGCTCTATGCCTCTCGGGCATATTTATGCCGGACAGGCATATCGGCTCGTGGGTGATCGGTCCGGCCCTGCTGGGTGGTCGACCTGCGGCAGTGGGACGGGCTCGCGCGATTGCTGAGTTGGAGTGCCAGCGTTGCAGTATCGGGCTAGGTGAGACGGTGTCTCACCTAGCCCGATCTCCTCGGTCGGGGTGGCCGGATTCGAACCGACGACCTCTTCGTCCCGAACTGGCGGCAGGCTGGTCGGATCGGGTGTCATGCGAGGTCATCCGGCCTGCTGGGGTCGCGCTGGGTCGGGTGTGGTCGGCTCGGTTGCTGTACTTCGCTGCTGTACTGCTCGTCGACGAGGAACTGCCGGAAGTGGGTGCGCATCTCCAGCCAGTGTCGGTGTTCGTCGCAGGGGTGGAGTCGGCCGCAGCGGCACAGGCTCAGGGTTGACTCGGCGTGCTTGGTCAGCAGGATGTCCGCGTAGGCCACCTGGGCTTTGGCGTATTCCTGGAAGGCTGCCGAGGTGTAGAGGGCTCCCATCGGTCACCGCCCCGACCTGGGGGTGTGGCGGCGGTGCCAGAGGGCTTCGGCGACGGCGTCCATGGGGTCGATCTCGCCGGCCGCCAGGCGTTCACGGGTGACGGTGAGCCAGGGTGGTGAGGTCGGGGTGGATTGGCCGAAGGCGGTCCGCATCCCTTCCTGGGCGAGTCTGGCCGGTTGGCAGGGTTCGCGTTGGTTCGGGTGCCAGGTGCCGGTGGCCATGCAGAAGCTGGTGCTGTCGGGTCGGTGGGTTTCCCAGAGGGCGCGGGCCAGTCGCCACAGTAGGCGGTGCCGGCAGTCGGCGGGCGGTTCCACGGGTGGGTTGTCGACATCGAAGGACATGCGCCGACCATCGCGTCCGGCGGTGGGCCGTTCTATGGCCAGCGGTCATGTCACGGTGACATGGGACGGCTCGACCAGTACGAATGGTCGCCCTAGGCTGTCGACCTGACACCATGAGTAGTCGGAACGCGACGCTGGGAGCTGCCGTGCTGCTCGATCCGCTGCGAATACCGGAGGATGCGTGGTCGCACGGCAAGGTGCTGGCCGCCCTGGCCGCCCGCGACATCGGCGGGTTGTTCCGCTGGATCACGAGTCTTACCGGGGCGAGTCAGAGCCGGATCGGGGCCGCTGTCGGGCTGGAACAGGGCTACGTCAGCCGGATCATGGCCGGACGCAAGGTCACCTCGATCGACGTCCTGGAACGGATCGCCGACGGCTGCCGGATGCCCGACCAGGCGCGGACCACGATGGGCCTAGCACCCCGACAGGCCGCACCGCCAGCCGGCTCCGACCGGCGCACCTCCGGCGAGCCGCCGGCCAGCCGGACCTGGCAGGAGGACATACGCAGTGCCGCAGAGCTTTGGCGAGGTGACGTGAACCGTCGAGATGTGCTCCGGCAGGTGGCTTTCAGTTCCGCCGGCTACACGCTGCCGGCGCTGCGCTGGTTCACCGCCCCCGACCCGGCTCCGGTCACCCAACCCGGTCGCAGCGCGGTCGGTCAACCCGCGATTGACACCATCCGGGCGATGACGGCGACCTACCGCCAGTTGGACAACCAGTACGGCGGCGGGCACGCCCGCGACACCGTCGCCCGCTACCTCCACCAGGAGGTGACCCCGCTGCTCACCGACGGCCGCTACGACCACGCCACCGGCCAACGGCTACTCAGTGCCGCCGCTGAACTGGCCCAACTCGCCGGATGGCAGGCGTACGACACGGCCGAGCACGGCATCGCCCAGCGGTACCTGACCCTCGCCCTGGACTTCGCCCATGCCGCCGGAGACGACGGCCTCGGCGCGGAGATCCTCGCTGCGATGAGCCACCAGGCCACCTACCTCGGCCACACCGCCACCGGCCTCGACCTCGCCCGCGCCGCCGGCCAGACCGCCCGCCGCGCCGGGGTTGCCGTCCTGACCGCCGAAGCTCACGTCATGGAAGCCCACGCCCTGGCCAAGGCCAACGACGAACGGGCCTGCGCCGCCGCCCTGCACCAGGCGGAACAGGCCCTCGACCGAGCCGACCGCAGCAGCGACCCGCAATGGCTCAGCTACTTCGACGAGGCGTACCTGTCGGCCAAGTTCGGCCACTGTTTCCATGCCCTCGGCCGCAACACCCACGCCGAACGCTTCGCCGCCCGATCGCTACGCATGGACAACCGGTACGTACGCGGCCGAGCCTTCAACCTGGCACTGCTCGCCAGCGTCCACGCCCAGCAGGGCGAACCCGACCGGGCCTGCGCCGTCGGCGCGGAAGCCCTGACCCTGACTAACCAGCTCCGTTCGGCCAGGGCTGTTCGCTATGTCCGCGACCTGCAAGCGCAGCTCGCCCCACATCGACGGATACCCGCCGTCCGGCACTTCACCGGTCGAGTCGACGCCACCCTCGGCCCACGGCGCTGACCGTCACAGCTCTCCCCGGGCCTTGCGCGCCACCAGCTCCAGCACGGCGATCACCGTGCCGGCACCGACGATCTCACCCCGGGACACCAGCTCGTACGCCTCGTCGAGCGGAATCCACGCGATCTGCTCGGCTTCGTTGACGTCCGTGGGTTCGCCGATCTGCTCGGCCTGACGGGCCAGAAACAGCAGGTTCTCGGCGTCGGCGGTGCCGACCCACGGTTGGAAGGACAGCAACGGCTCGACCTCCTGGGGCCGCCAGCCGGTCTCCTCCTCGACCTCTCGTACCGCGCACTGCGCCGGGTGCTCCTCGTCGTCGACGTAGCCACCGGGCAACTCCCATACCCACCGGTCGAACACGAACCGGTGCCGCCGCATCAGCAGCAGGCGCTCCTGGCCGTCGAGCACGGCGACCATGGCCGACCGGGGAGCCCGGATCACGTACTGCTCGAAGCGCACTCCGTCGGGTAGCTCCACCTCGGCGATGCTCAGCCGCGCTCGCCGGGTGTCGTCCACCACCTGCTCGCCGTGAATGGTCCATCGGGTCAACTCCGTCGCTTGCTGCTCCACCACACCGCCAGTATCCGTGCCGAGCCCTCACGCGACGCCTCCTGGGCGCACTGCGCGAGCCGCCTGGAACTAGCTGCTGAGGTGTGCACGTGCGCTGGGCCCCCGATGACTGGAACGATGTGGGATGCTGGAGCGCGAAATGCAACTTGACAAGAGTAGGGAGCCTAGCCATCCGCACCTCGGAGTTGGTGTGAACTACGTAGCTCGGACACGCCCCGACTTTTTGGACAGTTGCATTCGCGTCAAGAGGGCTGGGGTCAACCGTTGGCGTAACGAGGATGGCGACAGGTTTTACGAGTACGACCGTCTGC
This sequence comes from Micromonospora sp. DSM 43699, assembly GCF_055517075.1. Classification (NCBI taxonomy): domain Bacteria; kingdom Bacillati; phylum Actinomycetota; class Actinomycetes; order Micromonosporales; family Micromonosporaceae; genus Micromonospora; species Micromonospora sp. DSM 43699. The sequence continues at coordinate 199,450 of NZ_JBTMMT010000004.1, read as the reverse complement.
ACGGGCACGTGGAGGTCTATAACAAGCGGGGATACCATCTCGGCGTTCTCGACGCTCAGACTGGCAGGAGGATCGGTGACGCAGAACCTGGAAGGAGGATCGATGTCTGACACCCCGAACCTGCCCTTCGTGACAGCCTGCCTCGCCGGTGAGGCGTTTGAGGCCGATGTCGACGACTGGGTCGAGGCTTGGCACGAACACGCAGGAGCTCCCTTGGGCACTAGTATGCCCCTCCACGAGTACCTAGGAATGTCCGATGTTGAGTATTCCCTGTGGGTAGAGCAGCCCAGCGCTCTGCGGCTGATCATATCAGCGAGACGGTACGGCATTGAGGTCACGGACTTGCTTCAAGAGCAATCAGAATACGCACTGGCAGCACGCAGTGCGAGTAATCCAGCAGAAGTCGCTAAAGTTGTCGATTGGCTTGTAGCTTCGGGTCAACTTCCCTCACGCGGTCCCGGAAACCTATCAAATTGACCGGGGGGAAGCCTGCCGCTCCAGACCTGGCTGCTCGTAGACTGGCAGCGCGTTTTGTTGAGCGTAAGAACCTGGTCCCGCCGGTCGATGTGCGTACTCTTCTTGAATCGCACGCCGAGGTCATCGACATAGAATGGCCGTTCTCGTCGGTCGATGCGCTAGTAGCCGGACTCGGGCGACAGCGGCCTAAGGTATTCCTGAGAAGCGGAGCCCCGAGTCGCCGCCTCCGCTTCACCATGGCCCATGAGCTCGCTCACGTTCTCATCCCATGGCACGCTGGTTCCGCCGGCTGCCATCCAGAATACAACACTTACGAGCTCCCGACGTATGGTCGAGAAGAGCAGGCCGATATCTTTGCTAGCTGCCTAATGGCTCCGGACAGGTGGATCGGCCGCATGCTCGCGACCCACGGCCAAGATATGGACTCATTGCTAGACGAGTCCCAAGACGCGGATTTGAGTGCTCTGGCCACCGTCCTTGCCCTACGTCGCAACCTCTTCGCCGGCTGGGTATTTGTCGTCAATGGGACGGAGAAACGTGTGGTTGGGACTGCCGGTACGGTTATACCGTATCGACAAGATCTCGGAATATACAATCGAGCAGCGCTAGAGGCGGAAGCCCGGGCGAAAGGGATGGTTCACCTCAATGGCCGAACGGTTTCTTGGTATCGACTCTATGACGTTGCAGACATGCCTAAGGCCGACGTTGACGAACGAACTAATACTGAGTTACTCAGAGATGCATTGGCGCAAATTACGGACGATCTAGAGCAAGCTAAATACCTTGAGCGAAGCGTCAATGGAAAGATTGGCGGCATATTGAGAGATGCGTCGGGTAGGTCGCCTCACGAACTCTTCCTTGCTCTGGAGTACCGCTTCGCCCATGACGGGTTCGAAGATCTGCTTGCGCTACAGGATTTTCGTTCATGGCTTGCGAGAAAGGCCCGCGACGTTGCATCGGGTAACACGAAACGCCGTCGGGCCTGACCGGCAGTCGCTTGGGGGTGCCAGGCGCCGGCCTGCCGCGTCATGAGGCCTTGGAATCTCAGCCCGGATCACTGACATGAGGTCGGGGCGGGGTGTGAGTTCGTCCAGGCCAGCGGTGGCGGGCGCGGCGGGTTTAGAACCTTCAGCCACACAGCGATGTCTGCTTGGCAGGGCTCCGGCTCGGGTAGTGGACTGACAAACTCTGCAGACCATGCCATCGTGATCACGTGCCCTTGAGTCAGATTCGATATGCGCCCCACTGGAAGCCGTATCGGGAAGCGTTGGTGACCAGCGACGGATTTGCTGTTCTGCAAAACGACTCGGCCGATTTTGTGGCCCCTTGCGACGCAGTGGCCGACGTTTCCCTGGCTTCCCTCAGGCGCGCACTCATTGCTGTCGCCGAGAATTATGAAATGTTCTCGCAGCAGCGCCAATTTCCCGAGCGTCCCGTCATTACTCTTCACTTCACCAGCGTTGAGCCGGAATTGGCTTACGAAGACTATGTTCCCTATTCGGATTACGTCATTCATTTGATGGAGTCTCGATGTCTGGTTTTGGAGTTGACTCTTTATCTGGAGGCAGACCTAGAGGCGGGCGAGGTAATTTCCGCCGCAACCCACTTGACGCAAAGGTATTCAGCAAGGCTGAGAGAGTTCGAGCTTGAAGGCGTGGATAGGTACTGCCTATGGCACCTTCGCGTCGACATTGATCGACGGGGCAGAACGGTTGGACAAGCGCTCCTGTTGGCGGACGAACTAGCGAACCTGATGCGCGCGCTTGAGGGTCGCGAGAGCCCGCAGATGCAGGCGCTCTGGGACCTCCTGCGTGGGGGCAATTTTAATGTGCTAATAGGGCAGCCGGAGTCTTCAACGCTGGAGGTTAAGTCGCAGGGATACGCATTGGAAGAGGAAGCCAGCAAGGTCGAATTGGCGCAGGATGTTGCCAGGTTTGCAAACGCGGAAAATGGGGGAATCCTTGTAATAGGCATGCGAACCAGGCGGGTTCGGGGCGAGGAAGTTATCTCCAGCCTCACGCCGATCATAAATCTGCCGAGGAATGCAGCTTCTCGCTATAGGTCCACGATAGACAGGCGTGTCTATCCGCCGATTGATGGGCTTGAGGTTGGCGCTGTAGAGGTCAGACCCGGAGAGTCGACAATCATCATCAGGATTCCGCCTCAGCCAGAGGAGCTTAAGCCATTTATTGTTCACGGAGCGATAGTAGGAGGCCGTCTTGAGGGGGCGTTCATCTCTATTGTTCGTAGACGCGACGAGGGCTCGATCCCGATTTCAGGCCCTGCAATCCATGCCTGGCTTTCGGCTGGCCGTGCCCTGATGCGCGGAGGACATCTTCCAGCGACCGCACCCACCCCTAGCTCATCCCGTCTGCCGTCGACCCGCACTCCTGTGGAGCAGGCCGCCGCCCGGCCCGCCATGTCAAGGCGGCCTTGACGCCCGTACGGACGCTGGCGGGTCGGGCGGTGGTCTGCTCGGCTCGCCCGGGTCGACGGCGGGCGGGATGGCTCCCCACCGCCACCACCCACGGACCGCAAGCCGCCGACGGACCCCCGGCCATCCTGGAGCCGGAGCGCCCCCGCCGGAGGCGCAGTAACCCCAACCCCGCCACCGACCCGGCAGCCGCCGTCGGACCCGGCGCGCGCTTCCCTGCGCCGCGCGGGCTCGTTACCGCGCGGCCCGGCCGGCTGCCGGCCCCGCCACCCCACGGGACAACGGTCTGTCGTCATCCGGCGGCCCACCGGGCTACTCGCCCTCCGCGCCAGCCCGCCGGGCGTGTTGCGTGGCCGGAGTCGGAGCGCCAGCGGAGCGACGGACGCGCGCCCAGGCGGCGGCGCGTGCGGCCCGTTCAGGGCCGCCTTGATAGACGTACAGAAAGTCCTCCCACACCGGCCGGCAGCCGTCCGTCCTGCGGTTTCACGGCGGGTTGACGTGTCGGTACCCGGTGCTACTCTGGCCCTCGTCGAGCACACCAGCGCGGCCTTCCCGCCGGATCGCTGAACTCGACTTCGGAGTAACCGAGCGGCCTTCCTGCCGCTGACGCGGGCCACGTCCCGCCGGCTCTCGATCGCACCGGCCGTTGCCCCGGCCCGGAATCCGCTGAGCGGCCCAGCACGGCCTTCCCCGCCGTCCACGATGGCCCTCGGATTCGCGCACCTCGACGGGTGGGGGTCGCCTGCGGCAACCCGCCGGAAGCCGACGACCAGGCACCCCACCCGTCCCGGCATCACCCAAGATCCAGGAACCCAGCTCAACGGCGGTCCAAGGCTGATGGCCTGCACCCGCCCTCCGGCGTGAGCCGCCCTCTCCGGCGGTGCCAGGAGACACCACGAACACCACCACCGGACACCGCTCCGGCGTCCGGTGGCAGTTCGTCGCCCGTCCCCTGCCACCCCTTGAGGAGAACCGTGTCCACCCTCACCACCGGCCGTGACGCCCAGGCCCTGCGCCGCGCCGCCACCCCGGACTTCTTCGGCTGGCTGGAGCACACCCGCGCCGCCGGAGGCTGCACCCGCCCGATCCGCCTGACCGGCACCCTCACCGCCGTCGAACCCGCCACGGGCTGGGTCCTGGCCGAGCAGCACACCGACGAGCTGCCCGACCGGACGCTCTACAAGGCGTGCGGCAACCGCCGTGCCGCCCAGTGCCCCGACTGCGCCTGGGTCTACGCCGGTGACGCCTTCCAGGTCGTCCGCTGCGGCCTCACCGGCGGCAAGACCATCCCCACCACCGTCACCGCGCACCCGGTTGTCTTCGCCACCTTCACCGCGCCATCCTTCGGCCCGGTGCACCACCGGTACATCCCCCGACACACCTGCGCCGACCGGCGACGCTGCGACTGCCGTCCCGCACCCTGCCGTGCCCGGAGCACCGCCGGCACCTGCCCACACGGGCAGCCCGCGGCCTGCTTCACCCGCCACGACGCCGACGATCCGCAGCTCGGTCGACCGCTCTGCCTGGACTGCTACGACCACGACCACCAGGCCGTCTGGAACCACTTCTCCGGCGAACTGTGGCGGCGCACGAAACAGGCCATCGAACGCCACCTCACCGCAGTGTGCCGCCGACGCGGCATCCCCCACGTCCAGGTCGTCACCGACTCCGGCCGAATCCGCCGGGTGCCGCCGGTGCGGGTGTCCCACGGCAAGGTCGCCGAGATGCAACGCCGGGGCGCGGTCCACTTCCACGTCCTGCTACGCCTCGACGGCATCGACCCCGACGACCGGCACGCCCTGGTGCCGCCGCCGGCCGGCGTCACCGTCGACGACCTCGACGCCGCCGTCCACGCCGCCACCCGACAGATCATCGTCACCACCCCACCACATCCCGACCGCCCGCAGGGCTGGCCGGTCGCCTGGGGTGAGCAGATCGACGTACGCCGCATCGGCGTCAGCGACGGCGACGTGACCGACGGGAAGGTGGCCGCCTACCTCGCCAAGTACGCCACGAAGTCCACCGAGGTCACCGGCCACTGCTCCACCCGACTCACCCCGGACACCGTCGACGCCTACGCCGACCCGGAAGGCGACCACCTCGCCCGCCTCATCGACGCCTGCTGGCGACTCGGCCGCCCCACCCGACACCACGTCACCCGGACAGCAGGGAAGACAGAAGACCGTCAAGGCGACCTTGACACCACACCGAACGAGTACGCCGGGCTGCGCCGCTGGGCGCACATGCTCGGCTACGGCGGCCACTTCCTCACCAAGGCCCGCCGCTACTCGGTCACCTTCGGCCTGCTCCGCGACACCCGCGCCGCCTACCGCCGCACCGAGCACACCGGCACCGCCGACAGCGACGACACCGCCGGCACGGTCACCGTGGGCACGCTGGCCTTCGTCGGCTCCGGCTGGCTGACCGACGGCGACGCCCTGCTCGCCAACACCGCCGCCGCCCAACGCCGCGAACGCCAGCGCATCGGCCGGGAAGAACTCGCCCACGAGGCGTGGTCGGGGGTGGCGGCATGACCCGGCACCTCACCCCACGCTGGTATTCGCCTGCCGAGGTCGCCGTCCTGCTCGGCTTCGGTCTGTCCAAGGTCAAGATGAAGATCGCCACCGGGGAGCTGCGCTCCATCAAGGACGGCAAGTACCGCCGCGTCCTGCCCGAGTGGGTCGACGAGTACGTCCGCGAGCAGGTCCAGCGGCAGGAGGCCGCCTGATGCCTGCCCGCACCCGCGCCAACGGCGAAGGCTCGATCTTCCCGTACCGCAACGGCTTCGCGGCGTACGTCTGGGTCACCAAGCCGGACGGCAAGCGGACCCGCAAGTATGTCTACGGCCAGACCCGGGAGGCCGTCCACGACAAGTGGATCAAGCTGCACCAGCAGGCCAAGGCGGGGCCGGTCGCCACCCGCGTGCCGACCCTCGGCGACTACCTGACCTACTGGCACCGGGAGGTCGTGCGCCCCAACCTCGCGCCGCTGACCTGCGCCACCTACGAGACGATCCTCCGGCTGTACGTGATCCCCGGCCTCGGTGGGAAGCGGCTCGACCGGCTCCAGGTGCGCGACGTGCAGACCTGGATCAACGAGGTGGCCCGCACCTGCCAGTGCTGCGCCCAGGGCAAGGACGCCCGCCGCCCGGAACTCAAAAGGCGCTGCTGCGCGCTCGGCCGGTGCTGCGGCGACGTGCCGTCCGCCCGCACCGTCAAGGACGTCCGAGGCGTGCTGCGCTCGGCGCTCAACCACGCCGCCACCGAAGAACTGGTCACCCGCAACGCCGCAGCCCTGGTCAAGCTCCCACCGGTCCGCCGCCGCAGAGGCAGGGCGTGGGCCAGCGACGAGGCACGTCGCTTCCTGGAGTCCGCGCGGGCCGACCGCGACCCGTTGTACGCCGCGTACGTGCTGATCCTGGTCCTCGGCCTGCGCAAGGGTGAGGTGCTCGGCCTCACCGGGGACGCCGTCGACCTGGCGGCGGGGGAGTTGTCGATCGGCTGGCAGTTGCAGCGGGTCGGCGGCCAACTGCTGCACCGGGAGACCAAGACGCAGACCTCGGACGCCACCCTTCCGCTGCCGGACATCTGCGCGGCGGCGCTCGACCTCCGCCAGCAGGCGAGGAAGAACGACCGTGACGAGGCGGGCATCGCCTGGCAGGGCTCCCGGCTGCTGTTCACCACCCGCTACGGAACGCCGGTCGAGCCGCGCAACTTCAACCGTTCCTGGGACGCCCGCTGCCTCCGGGCCGGAGTCAGGAGGATCACCGTGCACGACGCCCGACGTACCTGCGCGACCCTGCTCGTCGACCTGGACGTGCATCCGCGCGTCATCATGCAGGTGCTCCGGCACGCCGAGGTGTCGGTCACGATGGAGATCTATTCACAGGCGTCCTCGGAAGCCACCCGCGACGCCCTCAAGCGTCTCGGCGAGAGCCTGCGGTGATCACCGCTGCTGTACTTCACTGCTGTACAGAAGCACTAGAGGGCACATCCATCGATCGGATGTGCCCTCTGACCTCTGTCGGGGTGGCCGGATTCGAACCGACGACCTCTTCGTCCCGAACGAAGCGCGCTACCAAGCTGCGCCACACCCCGAGGCGTGCGGTGAAATAGTAGCCCACCCGCTCCGCCGATCAAACTCGGTACCCCCGGCCCCGGCCTCCCGCTGGCCGGGGTGACTTCACAGCCCGGCTCCACCCCGCCGCTGACCAGCTCATCCCGCCAGTTCCATGATCAGGTTGCGTTTTTGCGCAGAGGTGACGGCGTGTCGTCTCCATTTCCGCAACCTGATCATGGAGCGGGTGGGTCAGCGGGGGGTGAGGGTGAGGATGCTGGCTTCGGGGGGGCAGGCGAAGCGGACCGGGGCGGTGGGGTGGGTGCCGAGGCCGGCCGAGACGTGCAGCCAGGAGTCGGAACCGGGCCAGCGGTGCAGGCCCTTCGCCATCGACCGGGGCAGCCCGCAGTTGGTGACCAGCGCGCCGTAGCCGGGTACGCAGACCTGGCCGCCGTGGGTGTGCCCGGCCAGCAGCAGGCCGAAGCCGTCAGCGGCCATCTGGTCGAGCAGGGCGGGTTCCGGGGCGTGGGCGAGCGCGATGGACAGGTCGGCGGCGGGGCTGACCGGGCCGGCGACGGCGGGGTAGTCGTCCTGCCCGATGTGCGGGTCGTCCACGCCGACCAGTTCGAGGAGGCGGCCACCGGCCTTGACCGAGGTGCGGGCGTTGTTGAGGTCCGCCCAGCCGGCGCCGGTGAGGACGTCGCGCAGTTCCTCGTACGGCAGGGCGGCGCCCTCGGCGTACTCCCGGTTCGGCAGGAAGTAGGTGAAGGGGTTCTTCCAGACCGGCCCGGTGTAGTCGTTGGAGCCGAAGACGAATGCCCCCGGGTAGTCGAGCAGGGGTTGCAGGGCGCGCAACACCCCGGGGACGGCGTCGGGGTGGGCCATGTTGTCCCCGGTGACCACGACCAGGTCCGGGTCGAGGGCGGCGAGCGACGCCACCCACTGCTGCTTGCGTCGCTGGTCGGGCATCATGTGCAGGTCCGACAGGTGTAGCACGCGCAGTGGCTCGGCGTCGGCCGGCAGCACCGGCACGTCGTACCGGCGCAGGGTGAACATGTTGCGTTCGACGAGGGACGCGTACGCCAGGGTGGCCGCTCCGGCGGCGACGGTCCCGGCGGCGAGGCCGAATAGTGTGCGCTTTCGCATGCCGACCAGGGTAGTTTGACCGTCCATGAGCACGCTGAAGGACCGCCTGACCGCAGACATGCGCGCCGCCCTCAAGGCACGCGACGAGCTGACCACCTCCACGTTGCGGATGGCCCTGGCCGCCGTCGGCAACGCCGAGGTCGCCGGCAAGGCCAAGCGCGAGCTCTCCGACGACGAGGTGCTCGCGGTGCTGACCAAGGAGGCGAAGAAGCGCCGGGAGGCGGCTGCCGCCTTCGCCGACGCGGGTCGCGCCGAGCAGGCCGACAAGGAGACCGCCGAGGGCGTGGTGCTGGACCGCTACCTGCCGAAGCAGCTCTCCGCGCAGGAGCTGACGGAGCTGGTCTCGGGGGCGCTCGCCGCAGGCGGCTACACCGAGAAGTCCCAGATGGGGCCGGCGATGAAGACGGCCCAGGCAGCGGTGGCCGGCCGGGCCGAGGGTGGTCGCGTCGCCGCCGAGGTACGCCGACAGCTCGGCCTCTGAACCCACCGTCCCCGGTAGGGACCGGCGCTGCTTCGGCCCGAAGCACCCGGCTCGACGCGGCGGCGGCGGGTCAGGTCGAAGTGCCGGATCGGTGCGGCGGCGGGTCAGGTCGATACGCCCGGACAGATGAGGTGGATGCGAAACGGGCGGGCACCCCGAAGTGGGGTGCCCGCCCGTCGTCGTCGGTACGGCTCAGTTGTTGCCCGGTGGGCGACCTGGTGGGTTGCCGGGGTTGCCGGGCGTGTTCCCCGCGTTCGCGGGGGTGCCGCCGCCGCTGCTCACCTCGATGGTGACCACGCCGCCCTTGATGGTGCGGCCGTTCGGGCTGGTGCCGGCGGCGGTGCCGGCCGGGCAGTCCGAGGTGACCTTGTTGTCGGAGACGACCACGGAGAAGCCGGCCTCCTTGAGCTCGCCCCGGGCGCTGTCCACCGACTGGCACTTCACGTTCGGGATGGACCGCTGATCGCCATTTATGATCTTGCCGTTGGGTGGGGTGAACTCGATGCCGGGCTTACCCTTCATGGCGTCCCGCAGCGTCTCGTAGACCGGCGGGTTGATGCCGGTCGCCGTGTCGTGGCCCATCTGCTGGGTGGTCTGCGGCCAGTCCGGGTCGGCCATGATGCCGGCCACCGCGAACTGCTTGGTCATCGCCACCAGGGCCGAGGTCTTCTCGCCGTCGGTGGTGCCGGACTTGCCGGCCACCGGCTTGCCGACGATGCCCCGGACGTTGCGGGCGGTCGCCCCGGAGCACTTGGAGACCGAGGAGTGGTCACCGACCGGGCAGCGGGCCGCGTCCACGGCGGCCCGCGCCACCTCGGTGCTGATCCGCTGCTCGCAGCGCGGGTTGGCGACGTCGAGCTTGTTGCCCTCCGGGTCCTTGATCTGCTGCACCGGGATCGGCTCGCAGAACTTCCCGTCGGCCGCCAGGGTGGCGTAGGCGTTCGCCAGCTCCAGCGGGGTGGTCGCGGAGACGCCGAGGGTGAAGGAGCCCCACTGGTTGGCGCCGCCCTCCTTGGTGGCCCGCCGGGCGTCGTCGCTGCTGCGGAAGGTGATGCCGAGCTTCTGCGCCGCCTTGATCACGTTCTCCGCGCCGACCTGCTGCTCCAGCGGGACGAAGTAGGTGTTTACCGAGTTGCCGAACGCGGTCCACATGTTGTGCACGCCGGCCATGCTCGCCGAGGCGTTCTTGGGGCAGTAGAAGTGCGTCCCCGCGCAGGCGGCCGGGGAGTTCTGCTCGACGATGTACTCCGACTTGAACTCCGCCGGCGAGTTGATCTGGTAAGCGAGCGGGATGCCCTTCTCCAGCGCGGCCACCATGGTGAACATCTTGAACGTCGAGCCGGCCTGGTAGCCGGAGATGCCCTGGCCGCCGCTGAGCAGCGGGATCACCGTGTTGGGATAGTTGCCCCGGACCTTCTTCTTGGCCTTCTTGGGGTCGCTGGAGAGCTTGTTCTGCGGCTTCTTCGGGTCATCGATCTTGAAGTTCCGGTTGACCGACAGCGCCCGGACCCGGCCGGTGCCCGGCTCGATCGCGGCGACCATCCGGGCGGCCTTGCTGTTCACCCCGAGGTTCTTGCGGACGGCCCGGTCGGCACCGTTCTGCGCCTGCACGTCAAGGGTGGTGGTGATGGTGTAGCCGCCGCTCTTGAGCCGCCGCTCCCGGTCGTACGTGGTGGAGCCGAAGGTCTCCTGCCCGAGCCACCAGCGGTAGAAGTAGTCGCAGAAGAAGCCCCAGTCCTTCTTGTTGGTGGCGACGCAGCCGTTCGGGGTGCGCTTGTCCTTCACCGCCAGCTTGACCGCCTTGGCGGCGTCCGCCTCCTGCTGGGTGATGGCCTGGGTCTTGACCATGTTGTCGATGACGTAGTTGCGTCGGTCGAGCGCGAGCGGGTAGCCGCTGGGCGTGGTCGGGTCGTTGGTGGTCGGCGCCTTGACCATGCCGGCCAGCAGCGCCGCCTCCTCGATCTTGAGGTTCTTGGGAGACTTGCCGAAGTAGACCTGGCTGGCGGCGAAGACGCCGTACGCGCCGTTGCCGAAGGAGGCGAGGTTCAGGTAGCGGGTGAGGATCTCGTCCTTCGGGAACTCCTTGTCGACCTGGAGGGCCAGCTTCATCTCGCGCAGCTTGCGCTCGCTGGTGTCCTCGGTCGCGGCGACCACGTCGGCCGGGTGGGTGGCCGAGTAGGCGATGGCCAGCCGGACGTACTGCATGGTCAGCGTGGACGCGCCCTGCTGGGAGTTGGCGCCGGACTGGTTGTTGACGAAGGCCCGGGCGATGCCGTTCAGGTCGACGCCGTTGTGCTTGTAGAAGTCGTGGTCCTCCGCGGCGATGATCGCCTTCTGCATGTACGGGGAGATGTCCGCGAGCTTGACGTCACGCCGGTTCTCGTCGTACAGGGTCGCCAGCGGGGTCTTGCTGTCGTTGGCGAGCAGGTAGCTGATCTGTGGCGCGCGGGCCACGGTCAGCTCCTTGGGCAGCGCGCCGAAGGTCTCGGCGCCGGCCTTCGCGGCCAGGCCGGACATCGCCACCGCGGGGAAGGCCGCTGCCGCCACCACCACACCGGCCAGCAGGCCGCAGATCAGCAGCGATGCGGCGTTGGTGAAGACATTGTGGTCACGTTTCCGCATCCAGGTCACCTCGACAGGGTACGCGAGTAGGGAACGAGGGGCGCCGGGGCGTTCTTTCCCCATTTCCTGCTTGCGCCGACCTCGTTGTGCTAAACGCACGACCCCCGGTGTGTGGTTGCGTGTGACCCGCGCCGAGTCTCCACCGATCGGTGGAGCCCGCGCAGCGTTTTCACGTACTTCGACGGGGTAAGCGGCGACCGAACGCCCGGGAAGCCGGGACTGTCCGGAATGTTGGATTTCGCCGACAACGTTGCGTAATCGTGCGACTACAGAGCATGATGGTGGCGGCGACAGAGCCACACGTCGTCCGCGCCTCCTTGGGGAAGGACGGGCCGGACGGCCGGGGGGAATCGACGGCTGGTCGCGCGAGGTCGGTAGGTACTGCAAGGGGGGACGGGTACAGATGGGGATGATCACTGACTGGCCGTCGCTGGCGGCGTGTCAGAACGGGGATCCGGACGCGTTGTTCGTACAGGGTGCCGAGCAGAACGTGGCGAAGCGGATCTGCCGCAGCTGCCCGGTGCGGTACGAGTGTCTGGCCGACGCGCTGGACAACCGCATCGAGTTCGGCGTGTGGGGTGGCATGACCGAACGGGAACGCCGGGCGTTGCTGCGCCGGCACCCGCAGGTGACGAGCTGGCGCAAGATGTTCGAGGCGGCGATGAAGAAGAACGCCAAGGACAAGACCGGCAAGGACAAGATCCTGGTCACCGCCGCCAGCTGACGCCGGCCCGACCGCCGGACGCTGGCCTGGCCGCTGGCTGACCCGGCCCGTCCGAACGGTCGGCGGCTGACGCCCGCCAGGCCGAGCGGTCGCCTGGTGCGGGGTCGGCCCGGTGGGCCCGCCCGCCGTTCAGGATCGGCTGATCGCCGCGCCGATCGTCCGCAGCCCGTCGACGTCGTGCACGTCGGCGGGCTGCGCCGTCACCGACACCGTCGGCACGGCCGGGAACGCCTCGGTGAACCGCCGGGCCACCTGCCGTTCGCGGACCTCCTGCTGCGCCAGGGCCGCGTGCGCCCGCAGCACGTCGACAGTGGCGTCGTGCCCACCCAGCCCGGCCAGCCGGTCGGCCGCCGCCCGGCTCTCCGCCGCGCCCAGGGTCACCGCCGGCCGGTGCACCCGGTTGAGCACCAGCCCGGCCAGCGGCATCCGCTCCGCGCCCAACCGCCCGGCGAAGTAGGCCGCCTCCCGGACCGCGTCCGGCTCCGGCGTCGCCACCAGCAGGAACGCCGTCTCCCCGGCCTGGAGGATCCGGTACGTCTGCTCGGCCCGCTGCCGGAAGCCGCCGAACATCGAGTCGAGCGCGGCGACGAAGCCCGAGAGGTCGGTCAGCAACTGGGCGCCGAGCACCTTCTGCACCACCCGGGAGAACATCCCGAAGCTGGCGGTGACGAAGCTGAACATGCTCCGCCCCCCGCTGCGGGCCGGGGCGAGCAGCAGCCGCAACATCCGGCCGTCCAGGAAGCGGGAGAGCCGGGCCGGGGCGTCCAGGAAGTCAAGCGCCGAGCGGGACGGCGGGGTGTCCACCACGATCAGGTCCCACTCGCCCCGGGCGTGCAGCTGACCCAGCTTCTCCATCGCCATGTATTCCTGGGTGCCGGCGAAGGTCGAGCTCATGGCCTGGTAGAACGGGTTGGCGAAGATCTCCGCCGCCTTCGCCGGGTCGGTGTGCTGGAGCACCACGTCGTCGAAGGTGCGCTTCATGTCCAGCATCATGGCGTGCAGCTCACCGCCGCCGGTCTCGACGTCGATCCCCTTGACCCGGCGAGGGGTGTTGTCGAGCTCGGTCAGGCCGAGCGACTGGGCCAGCCGGCGGGCCGGGTCGATGGTGAGCACCACGGTCCGCCGGCCGTGCCGCTCGGCCGCCCGCAGCGCCAACGCCGCCGCGGTGGTCGTCTTGCCCACCCCGCCGGCGCCACAGCAGACGACGATCCGCACGCCGGGGTCGGCGAGGATCTGGTCGACGTCCAGCACGGGCGCCGCGTCTTCGGAAGGCACTGATCGAGCGTATCGGGCCGGTGGGGTCCGTGCGCCCGTGCCGACGTGAGCTGTGCGTCAATCCGCCCGGCGGAGGATCCCGGCGAAGGCCGTCAGCGCGGCGGAGTCCACCCCGTCGGGCAGCAGCGGCAGCTCGGTCACCGGTCGCCCCAGCTCCGCCAGGTCGGTCCGCAGGGAATCCTCCAGCTCCCGTCGTACCTGCTGGTCCCGGGCCTCGCCGGCGAGCCCGGCCACGGTGGTCGGGTCCGTCGGCAGGCCGGCGGCGGCCAGCCCGCGCTTCAGCTCCGCCCGGGTCACCTCCCGCCCGGTGGAAAGCGGCGGACGGGCGGCGTTGACGATCACCCGGCCCACCGGGAAACCGAGCTGGGTCAGCTCGGCGATCGCGTCCACCGTCTCCTGGACCGGCATCTCCTCCAGCAGCGTCACCACGTGCACGGCGGTCATCGGGGACCGCAGCAACGCCGAGACCCCCTCGCTCTGGGTCTTGATCGGGCCGACCTTGGCCAGCCGGGCGGTCTCCGCGGTGACGTTGAGGAAGCGACCGATCCGACCGGTGGGCGGGGCGTCCAGCACCACCGCGTCGTACGCCCGGCGTTGGCCGACGGTGCGGGTGGTGGCCTCCTTGACCTTGCCGGTGAGCAGCACGTCACGCAGGCCGGGCGCGATGGTGGTGGCGAAGTCGATCGCGCCGAGCTTACGCAGTGCCCGGCCGGCCGCGCCGAGCTTGTAGAACATGTCGAGGTACTCCAGCAACGCCTCCTCGGCGTCCACCGCCAGGGCGCGCACCTCGCCGCCGCCCGGGGCGTCGGCGAGGTGGCGCTCGGCGTACGGGAGGGGCTCGACGCCGAAGAGCTGGGCGATGCCCTGCCGCCCCTCCACCTCGACCAGCAGGGTGCGCCGGCCGTCGGTGGCCAGGGCGAGCGCCAGCGCCGCCGCCACGCTCGTCTTGCCCGTGCCGCCCTTGCCGGTCACCACGTGCAGGCGGGATGGCCATCCGGTGCCGGCCGGGTCGGCCGGCCGCTCAGCTGCTCGCACCGGTCGAGCCTATCCACCCCACGAGGTCAGCCGACCTCGCAGACCCACCAACCCGCCTTCCGTACCACGGTGAACCGCAGCGGTTGCTCGGCGATCCGCTCGTCGCCGGTGGTCATGGTCAGCTTGGTGGAGACCGTGGCCCGGTCACCGTTCTGACTGTCGACCGTCGGGCTGGACCAGCGGAACCGTGGGTTGGTGTAGGTGGTCGCGTACTTCTGCACCTCGGCCACCTTCGCGCTGATCTTCTGCTGGTCGCGCGACTCGGAACAGACGAAGTTGGCCGCCTTGCCGGCGTCCCGGTCCTGGTAGACGGCGGTGAGGAAGCCGTCCACCGCCACCGTCGGCTCCTTGGCGCCCGACCCGCCCTCGCTGTCGCGCAGGGCCAGGAAGGCGAGTGTTCCGCCGCCACCGCAGAGCACCACGGCCGCGGCCAGCGCGAGCGAGGCGATCAGCACGCCGCGCCGCCGCTTCGGTGCCGGTGCCCGGTACGCCGGGTAGCCCGACGGTGGTGCCGGGATGGCGTCGGACGTGGCGCTGCCGGGGGCGGTCGTGCCGCCCGGGTCTGGTTTGTCGTGCCGCGACGCCGGGGCGCCTGGCGATCCGCTCGGGCCACCGAACGGTGGTTGGGTCATGTGGTCCCCCGGGGGATGGGCGCCGTCGCCGCCCCTGGCGACGACGCGGGTACGGGCGCGGCGGGCGACCCCTGATCGCCCGTCCGAGGCGCAAGGGTAACGGTCGATGGGCGGGCTGTGGCGGACTGCTCACGACCTGCGTTGGAGCGCGGTCAGCTTCCGGACCAAGCGAGTGTCGCATATGTGACTTGAGGTGAACGACCGTGCGCGTCCCGTTGTCCGTTACGCCGGCCGGGTCCTACGTTCGTCCGGGTGTGGGGGAGCGGATCGGGTCGGCGCCCGGTCCGGTCGGTCATTCACCGTACGAGGCCGGAGGCAGGTACATGCGCGACGCGGAGAACATCGCCCGATCCCAGTTCTCACCGGGAGATCGGGGGAGGCGGGCCGGTGCGGCCGGCGACGCGGACGGGCTGGGTGGTGGACTGCCGGTGAACGAGCGGTCCTACCGGCGCTGCGCCGAGCCGTCCGAGGTGCTGCGGCTGCTCGGCTGCTCCGGCGAGCGGGGCCGGGACGACGAGGAGCCCGGTTACGTCATCCACCTGCCGATCCGGGTGGCCGACCTGACGGCGGCGACCGCGCTGGCCGGCACCGTGGCCACCTCGCTCGGCTTCCTGGTCGAGCTGGACGCCGGCGAGACCACCGTCTCCGACGCCGACGACCAGAACAACAGACACCGGGTCTTCTGCGACCTGCTGCTGCCCGACCGGTCCCGCTGCCCCCAGCCGTTCGACCACGCCGGGCAGTGCGGTGAGCAACCCACCGCCCCGGAGCAGCGTCCCGCGCCCAGTCCGTCGCCCGGACCGTAGGCTGTCGGCGGAACAGTCCACGTCAGGCAAGGGAGCCTTCCACCGATGCAGAAGTGGGAATACGCCACGGTCCCGCTGCTGGTCCACGCGACCAAGCAGATCCTCGACAACTGGGGTGAGGACGGTTGGGAACTCGTCGCCGTGATCCCCGGCCCGAACCCGGACCAGTTGGTCGCCTACCTCAAGCGCCCCAAGGGCTGAGGAGCCGACGATGAGCAACGGACCCCACGCCAAGCTCGCCGAACTCGGTCTGGCCCTGCCCGACGTGGTGCCGCCGGTGGCCAGCTACGTCCCGGCCGTGCAGTCCGGCCAGCACGTCTACGTCTCCGGTCAGTTGCCGGTGGCCGAGGGCAAGCTGCTCGCCACCGGCCAGGTCGGCGCGGGTGTCTCGCCCGAGCAGGCCAAGGATCTCGCCGAGCGGTGCGCGCTGAACGCGCTCGCCGCGGTCGACTCGCTGGTCGGCCTGGAGAACATCGTCAAGATCGTGAAGCTGACCGGGTTCGTGGCGTCGGCACCGGGCTTCCACGGTCAGCCGGCCGTGATCAACGGCGCGTCCGACCTGCTCGGGGCCGTCTTCGGTGAGGCGGGTCGGCACGCCCGATCCGCCGTCGGGGTCGCCGAGCTCCCACTGGACGCCCCGGTGGAGGTCGAGTTGATCGTCGAGGTCGGCTGACCGGCACCGCCACTCCCCGCACCGCCGGCCGGTCCGGTCGAAAGCCGTGAACGGCCACAAACCAGTGGGCCGACTCGGCAAGATCGCGGGGAGTGGCGGACGGGGTCGTACGATCGCAGCCATGACCGGGCATGTGACGGCACCGCCGGCCGCACTGGCCGACCGGCTGCCGGACTGGGTGACGTTGCTGCGTGCCCCCAACCCTGGGCCGATGACCCTGGAGGGCACCAATACCTGGCTGTTGCGCGCCCCCGGCGCGGAGCAGGCGATCGTCGTCGACCCGGGGCCGGCGGACGAGGGGCACCTGGCCGCCGTGGCGGCGTACGGGCCGGTCGGGCTGGTGCTGATCACCCACGGGCACCCCGACCACACCGAGGGCGCTCCCCGCCTGAGCGAGCTGCTCGGCGGGGCACCCGTGCTCGCCGCCGACCCGGCGCACACCGTCGGCGGTGCGCCGCTGACCGGGGCGGCGGAACAGCTGGCCGGGTTCGGGCTGGCCATCGACCTGGTCGCCACCCCCGGGCACACCGCCGACTCGGTCTGCTTCGCGGTGTCGTACGACGCCGAGCGGGTGGTGCTGACCGGGGACACCATCCTCGGCCGGGGCACCACCGTCGTCGCCCACCCCGACGGCCACCTCGGCGACTACCTGGCCAGCCTGGGGCTGCTCTCGGCGTACCCGGGGATCGTGGCGCTGCCCGGGCACGGCCCGGCGCTTGCCGACTGCGGCGCGGCGGCCGACTTCTACCTGGCCCACCGCCGGGCCCGGCTCGACCAGGTCCGGGCCGCCGTCGCCGAGGGTGCCCGCACCGCGCCCGAGGTGGTGGCGAGGGTCTACGCGGACGTGGACCGGTCGCTGTGGTGGGCCGCCGAGTCGTCGGTCCGCGCCCAGCTGGAGTACCTCGGGGTGGAGCAGCCGTGACCTGCCCGGTGTGCGGCACGCTCGCCGTCCCGGGCGCGCGGTTCTGCCACAACTGCGGGGCGGCGCTGCCTGCCGCCGCCACCCTGCCGACCGCCGAACGTCGGGTGGTCACCGTGCTCTTCGGCGACCTGTCCGAGTTCACCTCGTGGTCGGAGGACCTCGACCCCGAGCGGGTCGGCGCGGTCACCGACCGGGTGCTCGCCGCGCTCGCCGGCGCGGTCAAGACGTTCGGCGGGCACGTCGACAAGCTCACCGGCGACGGGATCATGGCGGTCTTCGGCGCCCCGGTGGCCCACGAGGACGACGCCGAGCGGGCCGTCCGGGCCGCCCTGTCGATGCAACGGGCGGTGCGCCGGGTGCTCGACGACGAGCGCGGCGGTGGAGCACCGCTCGGCCTGCGGGTCGGGCTGAACACCGGCGACGTGATCGCCGGCATCCAGGCCGCCATCGAGTACACGGTCATCGGGGACACGGTGAACACCGCCGCCCGGCTGGCCGACGCCGCCGCCGTCGGCGCGATCTACGCCGGTGCCCGGACCTCGTCGGCCACCCGGCACGTCGCCTCCTGGCGGGTGCTGCGCCCGCTGCGGCTCAAGGGCAAACGCGAGCCGGTCGAGGCGTACGAGCTGCTGGGGCTCCTGGACGCTCCGGGCACCCGGTCGGGCCTCGGCGACGAAGCGCCCTTCGTCGGGCGGGAGACCGAGATCGGCCGGGTCGCCGGTCGGCTCGCCGAGGTGATCGACCGGGGCGAGCCCAAGGTGCTGCTGATGACCGCCGAGGCGGGGATCGGCAAGTCCCGGTTCGCCGCCGAGGTGGAGCGGCTGGCCGCCGGTTACGACGTCGGTGCCGGCCGGTACGCCGCCCACAGCGGTGCCCGGGTGCTCTCGGTGCGCTGTGCCGCCTTCGGTGAGCGGCGTCGGCTGGCCCCGCTGGCCGACCTGGTCCGGGCTGCCGTCGGCCTGCCCAACGACGCCTCCACCGCGCTCACCCGACCGGCCGTGGAGGAGCGTCTGCGCCGGCTCGGCCAGCGGCTCGGCCGGTTGCAGGTCGATGCGCCGCCGATCGCCGGCGACCAGTTGCTGGCCCTGCTCGGTTACGGCGAACTGCCCGGTAACGCGGGCGACCAGGACGGATGGGGTGCCACCCCGCCGACCGCCGACGCCGAGGCGGTGCCGGTGGCGGTGGCCGGGCTGCTCAGCGCCCTGGCCGCCGAGGCGCCGCTGGTGATCGTCGTGGACGACCTGCACGACGCCACCGGCGAGACCATCGCCGCGCTCGGCGCGACCCTGTCCCGGCTCACCGGCCCGGTGCTGGTGATGCTGCTGGGCCGCCCGGAGCTGGTCCGGACGGCGGGAGCGCTTACCTGGATCGCCGACGCCGAGGTGCACGCCCTGCCGCCGCTGCGCGGTGCGGACGCCGCCCGCCTGCTCACCAGCTACCTCAACGGTGGGAAGCTGCCGCAGGCCGACGCCGACCGCTTGCTCGCCACCGCCCAGGGCAACGCCTTCTACCTGGCCGAGTTGGTCACCCT
This sequence comes from Micromonospora sp. DSM 43699, assembly GCF_055517075.1. Taxonomy (NCBI): domain Bacteria; kingdom Bacillati; phylum Actinomycetota; class Actinomycetes; order Micromonosporales; family Micromonosporaceae; genus Micromonospora; species Micromonospora sp. DSM 43699. The sequence goes on along the minus strand of NZ_JBTMMT010000004.1, from coordinate 180,636 downwards.
GCTGCGGGAACGGGGGGCGTTGACCGCCGGACCGGACGGCGGCTGGCGGCTGGTGGCCGGTTCGCTGGGCAGCCGGCTGCTCTCCCGTGACCTGGCCGCCGTGCTCGCCGCCCGGATCGACGCGCTTCCGCCGGAGGCCCGCTCGGTGTTGCGGGACGCCGCGGTGGTCGGCGACGTCGTGCCCACCGGTGCGGTGGAGGCGCTGCGCGAGCTGCGGGCCGGGCGGGACGGTCGGCCCGCAGCGGTGGCCGCCGTCGAGCTGGAACGGGCCGTGGAGGAGCTGCTGCAACGCCGGATGCTGCACCGCAACCGGACGGGCTTCGCGTTCGCCACCCCGCTGATGCGCGAGGCCGCCTATGCCGGGGTGAGCAAGGCCGAACTGGCCGAACGGCACGCCGCGCTGGCCCGGTGGGCCACCGGGGTGCCCGGTTCGTCGGTCGCCCCGCCGGGCGGGTTCACCGACGCCGCCCGGGACGACTTCGTCGCCGAGCAGGTCGAGCGGGCCGTCGTCCTCGCCGACGCGGTGAAGCTCCGCCCGGATTCGCCGGCCCGGACGGTAGCCGGACTGGGGGTGGCCGCGCTGGGCCGGGCCGCCCGCCGGGCGTTGCAGGTCGGTGAGCCGGCGTTGGCCGTCGAGTACGCCGAACGCGCCGCCGAACTGGCCCGCGAGGGGGTGCCCCCGGTCGACCGGGTGGCGCACGCACGGGCCCTGCTCCAGGTCGGCCGGGTCGGTGACGCGCTCGCCTTCGCCGAGAAGATCGCCGCCAACGCCGGTGACGACGCCGGCACCCGGGCCAGCGCCCTGCTGCTCGCCGGCCAGGCCCACCAGACCTCGGGCGACCAGGGCCGGGCGACGGCCTGCTGGCAGGAGGCGTTGCAGGTGGCCACGGCCGGGGAGGTGACCAACCTGCGCGCCTCGGCGATGCGCCGGCTCGGGATGGCCGACTTCGTCGCCGGGCGGCTCGGGCAGGCGAGCAGCCGGCTCGCGGCCTCCTACCAGATCAGCCTCGCCGCGAAGGATCCGCGCGGGCAGGCGTGGGCGTTGCAGAACCTGGCCTGGGTCACCACCACCCGGGGGGACTTCGCCGGCACCGACGCGGTGCTCGGCCGGGCCGCCCGGCTCTTCGCCGAGTTGAAGGACCCGTACGGGCGGGCCTGGCTGCGCGGCACCACCGCCTTCGCCCGGTTGCTGGCCGGTCGGCTGGGGGAGGCCTGCCGGCTGGCCGGTATCTTCCTGCCGTTCGGGGAGCGGGTCGGCGAGGCGTGGGCGGTGGGCACGCTGCGCGCGGTCGAGGCGTTCGCCGGGGCCGAGCTGGGCGAGGTGGCCGAGGCGGACCGGGCGGCCCGCCGGGCGTACCGGGATTTCGCCGCGGTCTCCGACGACTGGGGGCGGGGGTTCGCGCTTGTCGTACGGGGTGTGGTGGCGCGGGGGCTGGGCGAACCGGAGCACGCCGCCGACCTGTTCACCGACGCCCTCGCGTACGCCGGCCGGACCTCGCATCCGCTGCTCACCGGGATGGCCGGCACGCTGCGCGGCTTCGTCGCGCTGGACATGGGGGACTGCGAGACCGCCGAGCGGGACGCCAGGGCGGTGCTGACCGCCGTCGAACCGCACAACCCGCAGGCACCGGCGCAGGCCGCTCCCCGGGTGCTGCTCGCCACCGCCCGGCTCGCCGCCGGGGACACGGCCACCGCGGTCGGGCTGCTCGCCCCGGTGGCGACGACCGCCGCGAGGACGCCGACGCTGCTCTTCTCCCGCCGACAGACGCTGGCCCGGTACGCCTCCGCGTTGCTCGCCCACGGTCAGTCGGAGCAGGCGTTGGACTGGGCCCGCCGGGCGGTCGCCACCCCGGCGGAGGATGTCCGCAGTCAGGTGATCGGGGCGGGTGTGCTGGCCGAGGCGCTGGCCGCCTGCGGATACCCGGCGGAGGCGTTGGCCAGCGCACAGGAGGCGGTCCGGCTCGCCCACGCGACCGAGCAGCGCAGCGAACGGGCCAGCGCCGACGCCCTGCGGGCCCGGCTGGCCGGTGGGTCTGATCGATCCCGGCCGGTGGGTCTGATCGATCCCGGCCGGTAGGTCTGTCGGTTCCGGTGATGTGCGCTTCGGCGGGGGCGGTTAGCGTGTCACTTCACGCGACCGCCGCCCGGCGTCGGTCGTGCCGTCGGGGGTTGGGGAGCAGATGAGGTTGCCGCGTTCGGGTGCCGGCTGGACGATCGCGGTCTTCGGGGTGCTGGCGGTGCTGCTCGGCGCGCTCGGGCTGGTGTGGCCGGAGGCGCAGCTGCGGCTGCTCGGCTTCGAGGTGCCGGCGAACCGGGCGCCCGGCGACTACACCGGGACCTTCCTCACCGCGTCCTCGATGGCCTCGTTCAACATGGGCGTCTACTACCTGCTCGCGGTGGCCACCGAGTGGCGGGCGTTCTACCGCTTCACGGTGGTCTTCCGGCTGGTCACCTTCACCGTCTTCACGCTGACCGTGCTGGCCGACGTGGCCCCGGACAGGTTCATCGGGGTGGCGCTCTGGGAGGGGGCGGGCGCGGTGGCGACCGCGCTCGGCCTGCGGTGGGACGCCCGCCGGGACACCGCCACCACCGCCGGGCCGGCCGTTGCCGCCGGTACGGATCGCTGAGCGCTCCGGCGGAACGGGTATTTTCGAGCCGTGACCGAGACCCCGCCCGGCGCCCTCCGGCTGCCCATCGTGCCCGGTCTGACCGACTTGCAGGTCTTTGCCCGGGGTGGTTACGCCACCGTCTACCGGGCCACCCAGATCTCCGTCGGTCGGGAGGTCGCCGTCAAGGTGGAGAACCGCACCCTGGACAACGAGCGCGACCAGGCCCGGTTCCTGCGCGAGGCGCGGGCGGCCGGGCGGATGTCGTCGCACCCGCACGTCGTGGACCTCTTCGACGTGGGGGTGACCGTCGACCAGCATCCGTACCTGATCATGGAGCTGTGCGACGGCTCGTACGCCGAACGGATGCGGACCTCGCCGCTCGACGCGTCCGAGAGCCGTGACCTCGGCATCAAGATCGCGGACGCGTTGGCCCACTCGCACGCGGCCGGGGTGCTGCACCGCGACGTCAAGCCGGCCAACATCCTGCACTCGCACTTCAACTCGGCGGTGCTCGCCGACTTCGGGCTGGCGGTGCTGGCCGAGGCGCGGGACGCCTCGGTCACCCTGGAGGTGCTCACCCCGGCCTACGCGCCGCCGGAGATGTTCAACCACAGCCCGCCGTCACCGGCCGTCGACGTGTACGCCCTCTGCGCCACCCTCTACGCGGTGATGACCGGCCGACCCCCACGCTGGCAGTCCGAGCGCAACCCGAGCCTGGTCACCGTGCTGGAACTGTTCCACCAGCCGATCCCCGACCTGCCCGGGGTGCCGACCGAACTGGTCGACGTGCTCCGTGCCGGGATGTCCAACGACCCCGACGCCCGCCCCTCCGCGCTCGAACTGCGCGACCTGCTCACCGCGCTCCCCCTCGACCCGGCCCCCACCCCGGTCAGCGGCGTCCCGGTCTCCGGCGGGCCGTCCACCGGCGGTCCGGGCGGGGGGCCGTACACCGTCGGATGGACCACCGGTCAACCCGGGCGGATCACCGGCCAGCCGAGCCCGCGTCCACCCGTCCAGGACGACCAGCCGACGGTGCCCCACGGCGAGCGCCGGCGGCGGCGCTGGTTCCTCGGCGGGGCCGGGGTGCTCGCCCTGGCCGCCTCGGCGAGCGCCGGAGCATGGGTCGCCGGCGGTGCGCCACCGGTGGCCGGGCCGACAGCCACCCCGTCGGTCGTCGGCTCGTCGAGCCCGGCCGCCCGCTGGGGCACCCTGCCCGGCTGCGCGGCCGACGGCACGGCGGCGACCCTGCCGCCGGGTGCCCGCTGCGCCCCGGTGCTGGAGTGCTTCGGCCCGGTGCGGCTGCGCGGCGACCGGGCGGAGGCCGCCGAACTCTCCTGCGAGGGGCGGCACACCTGGGAGACGTACGTCGAGGGGCAGTTGCCCGCCGCGCTGGCCGCGGCCGGGCACGCCGCGATCAGCGCCGACCCGACGGTCCGGTCGGTGTGCAACGTGCGGACGTTCCGGCTGACCAGTGGGATCGACTACACCAACGGCTGGCACCTGGAGGTGTTGCCGCCCGCCGAGACGGATCTCGACCGGACCTACCGCTGCCTCGCCGGGCGGGGCGTGGACGCCCTGGTCGCGCCGACCCTCACTGGTCGCTGACCTCGCGCATCCGGTGCAGCCGGCTCAGCACGGCCGCGCTGTCCAACGCGTCCAGGGTGTCGGCGTCGAGGAACGAACCCGATTCCGGCTGACCCGTGGGCGTCGCCCCGGACGGCTGCTGCCCGTCGTCGCGTTCGCGCAGCGCGGCCAGCGCGGTGCCGGTCACCGTCGCGAACAGGACGCCGAGCAGTGCCAGCCCCACCGTCAGGATGCCGGCGGGATGCCGGAAGGCCAGCGTCGCCAGGACCGCGCCGGTCGCCAGCGCCCCGACCACCGCCACCGCCCGCGCGTCCGGTCTCAGGATTCGCCTCACCTGACAAGCATGACCTGAACGGGCGCGCTGTCAAACCGTACGGCTCGGCGCGGTTGACCGTTATGCCTAGAGTGACGACGGTCGAGGTGTCGTCTCGACCTGTCCTGTTCCCCACCGGAAGGCAGCCACGTGCCACAAAGAACCCGGTCCCTGGCCGCGGCGGGCATCGCCGGCCTGGTCCTCGCCACGGTGGCGGTCGTGCCGGCCGCCGCCGCACCCGGCAGCCCGCACACCCTCCCCGTCACTCCCGACCGGACCAGCCGCACCGAGGCCCGGCGCGTCGACAGCGTGCCCACGCCGAAGCTCGACTGGTACGCCTGCTACGACTACGCCGAGTGCGCCACCGCCCGGCTGCCGCTGGACTACGACAAGCCGAAGGGCGCCACCACCGAGGTCGCCCTGCTCCGGGTGAAGGCCCGTGACCGGCAGGCCCGGGTCGGCAGCCTCTTCCTCAACCCGGGTGGCCCGGGTGGCTCCGGCACCGACATCGCGCTGGCCGCGCCGTACTTCCTCGGCGACGACCTGCTCGACCGGTTCGACATCGTCGGCATCGACCCGCGCGGCGTCGCCGCCAGCAGCAACGTCAAGTGCTTCCCGTCGGTCAAGGAGCAGACCAGGGCGTACGCCGGCCTGAACGTCGCCTTCCCGTGGACGAAGGCCGAGGAGCAGGCGTACCTGAAGTCGTCGAAGGCTGTCGGTCAGGCGTGCTCGACCACCGGCCGGCCGCTGACCTCGGCGATGTCCACCGCCGAGGTGGCCCGGGACATGGACGTGCTGCGCCGGGCGGTAGGCGACAAGAAGCTCAGCTACCTCGGCTTCAGCTACGGCACCGCCCTCGGCCAGTACTACGCGAACATGTTCCCGGACCGGGTCCGCGCGGTGGTCGTCGACGGGGTGCTCGACCCGAACGCCTGGGTTGGCCAGGGCAAGGCCCGCGACCAGCTCCAGGAGACCCGGCTGCGCAGCGCCGACGGGGCGTACCGGGCGCTGCGTGAGATCCTGGTCCGCTGCGACAAGGCCGGTCCGCAGGCGTGCTCCCTCGCCTCCGGTGACCCGGTCGCCTCGTACGAGCTGGTGGCGAAGCGGCTGCGCCAGAAGCCCGTGGTGGTCGACGATCCGGACGCCGGTTCGTTCACCGTCAGCTACGCCGACTTCGTGGGCGCCAGCCTCAGCGCGCTCTACAGCCCCTACGGCTGGGAGCCGATCGTGGACAGCACCGAGCAGTTGCTCGTTCTCACCGATCCGCAGTCGGTGTCGCCGGCCCGCCTCGCCGAGGCCCGCGCGGCGCTCGGTCGGCTCGCCGTGCAGGCCCGGGAGCAGCGACGGTTCGACTTCCCGTACTACAACGGGCTGGAGACCTTCCTCAGTGTCGACTGCACCGACGGGTACCACCCGAAGAAGCTCGCGGACTGGCCCGCGCTCAGCGCCCAGGAGGACAAGCGGGCGCCCTACTTCGGGCGGCTCTGGGCCTGGGGCACCGCGCCCTGCGCCCGGGACGCCTGGACGGTGCGCGACGCCGACGCCTGGACCGGGCCGTTCGACCGGCGGACCGCCGCGCCGGTGCTGGTGGTGGGCAACTACTGGGACCCGGCCACCAACTACCAGGGCGCGGTGAGCTCGGCGCAGCTGCTGCCGAACAGCCGGCTGCTCAGCAGCGACAGTTGGGGTCACACGGCGTACGGGACGTCGGCCTGTGTGACAGGGGCGGTCGACGCGTACCTGCTGCGGGGTGCGTTGCCGGCGAAGGGCACCGTCTGCGTCGGCGACGACCAGCCGTTCGTCGAGACGCCGGAGCCGGCCGGGCGGGCCGCCACCTCCAAGGGCGCGCTGGCCGCCGCCGGGTTGCCGGCCCGGGGCGAGCCGAAGCGGCTGCCGCCGGTCGTCGCGCCGCTGCCCGCGTTGGGCTCGCTGGCCGTGCGCTGATCCGGTTCCGGGGTACGGCGGGCGCCCGGTCGTCCGTCGTACCCCGGGTTCCTCCCCTGGTCGGGTCGGATGGGCGTCGCGGCGGTCGACCCGTCACCGCGATGCGGCGGGACGCAGATGGACCCGAACGGCTACCCTCGGTGTCCCCCAGGCTGTCCGTCAGCGAGGTGCGCCGATGAACGACGTCTCCGCCCGCCATCGGGTCCGTTCGGTCGCCACCACCCTGGCGGTGGCGCTGACCCTCACCCTGGCCGCCGCCGCCGGCTGCGACAACCGGCGCGAACCGTCGCTGCCCTCGGTCCGCGACAAACTGCGGGAGTCGCACATCGACGGTCAGTCGAAGATCAAGATCGGGGTGGCGACCACCGAGCCCCTGATGGGCGAGTTGCGCAACGGCGCACACGTCGGCTTCGACGTGGAGATCGCCCGCTACGTCGCCTCCTACCTCGGCTACGAGGGTGACCAGCGCATCGAGTGGGTCTCGGTGACCACCGAGGACCGCATCCCCGCCCTCCAGGGTGGCGTGGTCGACCTGGTGGTCTCCAGCTTCTCGATCACCGAGGAGCGGGAGAAGCTGGTCAGCTTCGCCGGGCCGTACTTCGTCACCACCCAGGAGGTGATGGTGCCGACCCGGCTCAAGGACAAGATCCGCACCATCGAGGACCTCCGCGAACCGCAGTACAAGGTCTGCACCAGCGGCGGCTCCACCACCGAGGCCGAGTTGGCCAAGCACGACGTGAAGGCGCTCGTGGTCAAGGAGGTCGGCGACTGCGTCAAGGGGATCCGGGAGGGCCGCTACGACGCGGTCAGCTCCGACGAGACGATCCTCGCCGGTTTCCTCTCCCTCTACCCGACCGAGTTCGAGATCGTCGACATGCCGTTCGGTACCAGCGAGCTGCTCGGGATCGGTGTGCCGATAGGCGATCCGGCCCTGCGTGACCTGGTGGCCTTCGCCCTGCAGAAGAGCTACCTGCAGGGGCGCAACGGGATCAGCAGCCCGTGGCTCACCGCGTACAACCGGACCCTCGGGCCGTGGCTCAAGGCGGAGAAGGCGCAACCGCAGCCGCTGAACGTGCCGCAGCTGGTCGACTTCGACGACAAGGCGCCGACCCGGTGACCGCCCCGGCCGTACCGCAGGATCTGGGCGCCACCACCGTCGGAGTGCGTGACGGCTGGGACCCGGCGGTGGAGCGGCGGGCGCGGGCCAGCCAGTCGTTCTGGACGGCGGTGGTGGGCGTGCCGGCCATCTTCTCGGTGCTGCGCCTCGGTGTCGAGGCGGGCGGCGAACTCCAGACCACGCTGCTGCTGGTGGCGAACGTCGGGCCGGTGAACCTGCTGGCCGGTTTCCTGACCACCGCCGCCCGGCTGCTCTCCACCGGCCTGGTCGCGGTCTTCGCGCTCGGCGCGGTGCTGCGGGTCAGCGTCGAACGGATGCCGCCCACCGTCCGCCGCCCGCTCTTCGTCCGCTGGGCCGACCTCACCCCGGCCTGGTTCGTGCTGGCCAGCTTCCTGATGGCCCTGGTCACCTGGCAACTGCTCTACCTCCCGTTGCTGCTGCCGGCGTTCGTCGCCGCCTTCCAGCTCACCCCGGCACGCCTGCACGAACACGTCCTGCTCCGGACGCTGATCGTGATGGCGCTGCTCGCCGGCTACGGCTGGCTGCTCGCCCCCACCCTGGTCGACGCGTGGCAGCAGCGGGAACTGCTCGCCCTGGTGCTGCTCGTCGTCCCGCCGCTGCTCGCGCTGGCGGTGACCGGCCCGCTGCCCGGGGCGGTGATCCGGCCGCTCGCCTCGGTCACCGAGGCGGCGGTGCTGGCCATGCTGGTCTGGGCGGCGCTGCCGGTGATCACCACGCCGGTGCTGCCGCTCACCGTGACCACCGTGGAGTCCAGCCCCGGCGTCACCGAGGACGTCCGGGGACACGTGGTCACCGTGGACGACGTCAGCATGGTGCTGCTCCAGGAGCGCGGCGGCGTCCGGTACGTGCCGGTGGACGACGTCCGCGCCCAGGTGCTCTGCCCCAGCGAGGAGGAGCTGCCCCGGCACCGGCTGCGGATCCGGGACTACCACGTCGAGGACTCGCTGCTGGAGGGGCTGGGCCGGCGGGTCCGCCCGGTGCACCGCACCGACGCGGCCTGCCGCACCCTGCGCTGAGCCGGGGTCAGTAGGACTTCTCCTGACCCAGCACGTGCTGGGCGACGAAGTTGAGGATCATCTCCCGGCTGACCGGGGCGATCCGGCCGGCCCGGACCGCGCCGAGCAGCGTCGCCACGCCGTACTCGGTGGTCATGCCGGCCCCGCCGAGGGCCTGCACGGCGGTGTCCACGGCCAGCGCGGCGGCCTCCCCGGCGGCGTACTTGGCCATGTTGCCGGAGACCCCGGCCTCCAGGTCGCGGCCCGCGTCGTACAGGGTGGCCGCCTTTCCGATCATGAGGCGGGCCAGCTCCACCTGCACCGCCGCGTGCGCCAGCGGGTGGGACACGCCCTGGTGTGCGCCGATGGTCCGGCCGCCCCAGACCTTGCGGGTGGCGGTGTACTCACTCGCCCGCTCGATGGCGTACCGACCGGTGCCGACGCCCATCGCGGCGACCGTGATCCGCTCCGGATTCAGCCCGGCGAACAGCGCCGGCAGGCCGGCGTCCAACGACCCGCCGACAAGCGCGTCGGCGGGCAGTCGGACGTCGTCCAGGTAGAGCAGGAACTGGTTCTCCGGGGAGACGATCTCCATGTCCAGCCGGGACCGGGTCAGCCCGGCCGCGTCGGTCGGCACCACGAACAGCGCCGGCTTGAGCTTCCCGGTGGTCGCGTCCTCGGTCCGGGCCACCACCAGCACGTACTGCGCCTCGTCCACGCCGGAGATGTAGCACTTGCGGCCGGAGAGCAACCAGTCGTCGCCGTCGCGGCGGGCCACCGTGCCGAGCCGGTGGAAGTTCGACCCGGCCTCCGGCTCGGTGATCGCGAAGACCACCTTCAGCGAGCCGTCGGCGAAGCCGGGCAGGAAGCGCTTGCGCTGCTCCTCGGTGCCGTGCCGGTTGATCACCGTGGCGGCGATGGCCGGCGAGACCACCAGCAGCAGCAGCGGGCAGCCGGCGGCGGCCAACTCCTCGCAGACGATGGCCAGCTCGGTGAGGCCGCCACCGCCGCCGCCGTACTCGGTGGGGACGTTGACGCCCAGGTAGCCGAGCCGACCGGCCTCGTCCCACAGCTCGGTGGTGTGCCCGCCCGACCTCGCCTTCTCGACGAAGTAGGCGTGGCCGTACCGGCGGCCCAGCGCGCGGACGGCGTCGCGGAGCTGGTCCTGCTCGGGGGTGAGGTCGAAGTTCATCGGGGTGCCTCCTCGGGGTCGACCACGGCCAGCACCGCACCCGTCTCGACCTGCCCACCGGCGGACACCGGCAGGTCGGCGACCACGCCGTCGGTCGGGGCGAGCACGGGATGTTCCAGCTTCATCGCCTCCAGGGTCAGCAGCAGGTCCCCGGCGGCGACCCGCTGACCTGGTTCGACGTGCACCCGGGTCACCGTGCCGGGCAACGGCGCGAGCAGCGACCCGGCGGCCGGCGCCACCCGGGGCAGCGGGAAACGGGGCAGCTCGGTCAGCTCCGCCGCCCCGTCCGGGCCGTCCACGAAGACCACCGACCCCGCCCGGTGTACACGGAACACCCGCCGCACCCCCGCCACGTCGAGCAGCACCCGGTCCGCCGCCGCCGTCACCAGCGTGACCACCGGCCCGGGCTCGACGGCCGTCTGGGCGGCCGTCGTGGGACCGGTGGTGTCCGTGCCGGCGGTGGTCGTGCCGGGTGCGGCGACGGTCGTGCCGGTGGGTGAGGCTGGCGGATCGGTGGACCAGTCGGCGAGACCGCCGGACCGGTCCAGCCGGTAGCGCACCTCGATCTCGTCGCCGGTGCGGCAGGCGTACCGGGCGAACTGGGGAAAGGCCGGCACGTTGCGCCAGCCCGACGGGAGGCCGGCGAGCACCGGGGCGTCGGCACGCCGCGCGGCGGCGCAGGCGAGCGCGGCGGCCAGCGCCGCGATCGGGAGCTGGTCGGGCGGCAGCAGTGGTGCGAAGACCTCGTCGTGTGCGTCCAGGAAACCGGTGTCCACCTGCGCCGATCCGAACTCGCGGCTGCGCAGCACGCGGACCAGCAGGTCCCGGTTGGTGGCCACCCCGTGCAACTCGGCGCGGGCCAGCGCCCCGGCGAGCACCCGGGCCGCCCCGGCCCGGGTCGGTGCCCAGGCGACCAGCTTGGCGAGCATCGAGTCGTAGTGCACGCCCACCGCCGAACCGGTGCGTACCCCCGAGTCGAGCCGCACGCCCCGGGTCGGGGCGAACTCGCCGACCACCCCGGGGACCGCGAACCGGTGCAGGGTGCCGGTGGCCGGGCGGAACCCCTGCGTCGGGTCCTCCGCACAGAGCCGTACCTCGATGGCGTGGCCGTCAACCGACGGGGTCTCCGGCACCGGCAGCGCACCGCCCTCGGCGACGAGCAGTTGCAGCCGGACCAGGTCCAGCCCGGTGACCGCCTCGGTGACCGGATGCTCCACCTGGAGCCGGGTGTTCATCTCCAGGAAGAAGAACTCACCCGTCGGGGCGAGCAGGAACTCCACCGTCCCCGCCCCGACGTAGTCGACCGCCCGCCCGGCCGCGACCGCCGCCGCGTGCAGCCGCTCCCGGACCCCGTCGGGCAGCACCGCCGGGGCCTCCTCGACGATCTTCTGGTGCCGGCGCTGGATCGAGCAGTCCCGCTCACCGAGGGCCACCACCGTACCGGCGGTGTCGCCGAAGATCTGCACCTCGACGTGCCGGCCGCGTTCGACGTACCGCTCGACGAAGACAGTGCCGTCGCCGAACGCGGCGGCGGCCTCGCGGCGCGCGGAGTCGACGGCCGCCGGCAGGTCGGCGGGGTCGCGGACGACGCGCATCCCCCGGCCGCCGCCCCCGGCGGACGCCTTGACCAGCACCGGGAAGTCGGTGATCGCGTCGCCGTCGGTCCAGGTCGGCAGCATCGGCACGCCCGCACCGGCGAGCAGCGCCTTCGCCGCGATCTTGTCACCCATCGCCGCGATCGCCCCGGCCGGCGGGCCGACCCAGGTCAGGCCGGCGTCGGTCACCGCCGCCGCGAACCCGGCGTGCTCGGCGAGGAAGCCGTAACCCGGGTGTACCGCGTCCGCACCGGTGCGCCGGGCCGCGTCCACGATCAGGTCGATCCGCAGGTACGTCTCGACTGGCGTGTTCCCCGGCAGTCGGACCGCCTCGTCGGCCTCGGCGACGTACGGCGCGTCGGCGTCGGCGTCGGAGTGCACGGCGACCGTCGCCACGCCGAGCGCCCGGCAGGTGGCGAAGACCCGCCGGGCGATCTCCCCCCGATTGGCCACCAACAGCTTCCCGATCACCCTCACGGGATCCGCCTTTCGTTCGCGGCTGCGGGACTCCGCTGCGCTGCGTTCCTCGCGCTCACGGGCACTACAGCCGGAAGACGCCGAAGGTGTCGGCGCCCTTCACCGGTGCGTTGTGGATCGCCGACAGGCAGAGCCCCAGGACGGTACGGGTGTCCCGGGGGTCGATCACCCCGTCGTCGTAGAGCCGGCCGGACAGGAACAGCGCCCCGGACTGCGACTCGATCTGCTGCTCGACCATCATCCGCATCGCCGCGTCGGAGTCCTCGTCGTAGTCCCGGCCCCGGGCGGCGGCGGCCTGCCGGGCGACGATCGACAGCACCCCGGCCAACTGCGCCGGTCCCATCACCGCCGACTTCGCGTTCGGCCAGGTGAACAGGAACCTCGGCTCGTACGCCCGGCCGCACATCCCGTAGTTGCCGGCACCGTAGGAGGCGCCCAGGTTGACAGTCAGGTGCGGCACCGTCGAGTTCGAGACCGCGTTGACCATCAGTGCGCCGTGCTTGATGATGCCGCGCTGCTCGTACTCGGTGCCGACCATGTAGCCGGTGGTGTTCTGGAGGAAGACCAGCGGGGTGTCGGTGGCGTTGGCGAGCTGGATGAACTGGGCCGCCTTCTGCGCCTCCGCGCTGAACAGCACCCCCCGGGCGTTCGCCAGCACGCCGACCGGGTAGCCGTGCAGCTCGCCCCAGCCGGTCACCAGGGCGGTGCCGTACGCCGGCTTGAACTCGTCGAACTCGCTGCCGTCGAGCACCCGGGCCAGCACCTCCCGTGGGTCGAACGGCACCTTCAGGTCGGCGCTGGCGATGCCGAGCAGCTCCTCCGGGTCGTATCTCGGTGGTCGGGGGGCCGGGTCGCGCGGCGGCGGACCCTGCTTGCGCCAGTTGCACCGGCGGATGCACCGGCGGGCCAGCCGGATACCGTCCCGTTCGTCCTCGGCGAGGTGGTCGGCGAGACCGGACGTGCCGGCGTGCATCGCCGCGCCGCCCAGCGACTCGTCGTCGGTGATCTCGCCGGTGGCCATCTTCACCAGCGGCGGCCCGGCCAGGTAGACCTGGGACCGGTCCCGGATCATGATCACGTGGTCGGACATCCCCGGCACGTACGCCCCACCGGCGGTGGCGTTGCCGAAGACCACGCTGACCGTGGGGATCTTCGCGGCGGAGAGCCGGGTCAGGTCGCGGAACACCCGGCCGCCCGGGATGAAGATCTCCGCCTGGGTGGGCAGGTCCGCCCCGGCGCTCTCCACCAGGTTGACCATCGGCAGCCGGTTCGCCAGGGCGATCTCGCCGGCCCGCCGGGTCTTCGCCAGCGACCACGGGTTGACCGCGCCGCCGCGTACCGTCGGGTCGTTGGCGACGATCAGGCACTCCACGCCCTCGACCACGCCGATGCCGGTGACCACGCTCGCCCCGACCGGGAAGTCGGTGCCGTACCCGGCGACCGGCGACAACTCCAGGAACGGGCTGTCCCGGTCGAGCAGCAACTCGATCCGCTCCCGGGGCAGCAGCTTGCCGCGCCCGTGGTGCCGGGCCACGTACTTCTCGCCACCGCCGGCCCGCGCCTGGTCGAGGGCGGCGTCCAACTCGGCCAGCCGCTCCCGCAACGCGTCCCGGTTGGCCACGAACGCCGGCGCGGCCGGGTCGATCGCACTCTCCAGTGTGGTCACAGGTTCCCGTCTTTCGTTCGCGACTGCGGGGCTCGCAAGACCGGCTCACTCCTCGCGCTCACAGGTTCGTCTTCGTTCGCGACTGCGGGGCTCGCAAGACCGGCTCACTCCTCGCGCTCACAGGCCCAGGCCTTTCGCGATGATCTCGTTCATGATCTCGGTGGTGCCGCCGCCGATGCCGAGGATGCGGGCGTCCCGGTAGTGCCGCTCGACCTCGGCGTCGCGCAGGTAGCCGAACCCGCCGTGCAGTTGCAGCGCGGCGTCGACCACCTGGTCGCAGGCGGCCACCGCGACGTTCTTCGCCATCGCCACCTCGGTCACCACCGGCTCGCCCGCCGCCACCCGGGCGGCCACCTGGTGCACGTACGCGCGGGCCGCCTCGGTACGGGTGTGCATCTCGGCCAGCCGGTGCCGGACCAGTTGCCGGCTGGCCAGTGGACGACCGAAGGTGGACCGGTCCCGGCACCAGCGGGTCGCCAGCTCCACGCAGCGCTGCGCGGTCGCGTACGCCTGGGTGGCCAGGGACAGGCGCTCGGTGGCGAAGTTCTGCATGATCGCCAGGAAGCCGGTGTCCTCCTCGCCGATCCGGTTGGCCACCGGGACCCGGACGTCGACGAAGGACAGCTCGGCGGTGTCCGAGCAGTGCCAGCCGAGCTTCTTCAGCTTCCGGCCGACGGTGAACCCGGGCGTGCCCCTGTCGATCACCAGCAGGTGCAGCGACCCGCTGCCGGGGAAGTCGCCGCAGACCGCCGTGGTGACGAAGTCGGCGCGTACCCCGCTCGTGACGTACGACTTCGACCCGTTCACCAGGTAGTGGTCGCCGTCGCGGCGGGCGGTGGTGCGGATCGAGGCGACGTCGGAGCCGCCGTCCGGTTCGGTGATCGCCAGCGCGCCGATCAGCTCACCCGCCAGCGTCGGCCGGACGTACCGGGTGACCAGGGGATCGTCGGCGGCGGACCGGTGGGTGGGGAGTCGACCACCGAGCGTGCCGCCGGTGCGCGCTCCGGCCGCCGCGACGATGTGCGGCAGCGCGATGCCATGGGTGAAGAGGGCGGCGACCAGCCCGGAGGAGCCACCGGAGCGGATGATCTCCTCGGTGACCACTATCGAGTCGAGCAGGTCACCGCCGCTGCCGCCGACCGACTCGGGGAAGCCGATGCCGAGCAGGCCGATCTTCGCGGCGGTGGCGTGCAGCGTGCGGGGGACCTCGCCGGCCCGCTCCCAGTCGTCGAGGTGCGGCAGCACCTCCCGGGTCACGAAGGCCCGGGTCAACTCCCGCAACTGCCGCCGCTCCGGCGTGTCCACGATCGTCATCCGTCCCCCTCCCCGGCTGCCGCTCCCGGCCGGTCTGCGGCGGGCGGGCCGGGGGTGAGGGCGGCGGGCAGGTCGACGATGCGCGAGCGGAGCAGCTCACCGAGCGCCTTGGCCTGCGGGTCGAACCGGTTGGAGGCGGCCACCCCCGGCCCGAGCAGGCCCCGGATCACGAAGTTGACCGCCCGCAGGTGCGGCAGCTCGTACCGTTCGACGGTCAACGCGGCGGTCTCCGGCAGCAGCTCGGCCAGCCGCGCGACGGTCAGCCATTCCCGCAGCCAGCCCCAGGTCGCGTCGGTGCGCGCCCAGACGCCGAGGTTGGCGTCGCCACCCTTGTCACCCGACCGGGCCCCGACCAGCTCACCCAACGGCCCCCGCCGGGTCGGCCCGGTCGCCGGTGCCGGGTCCACCGGTGCGGCGGACCCCGCCGGAGCGGGCACCGGCCGGGTCTCGGCCTGTGGCGTGGCGTCCGGCGTGGTCTGTGGTGCGGTCTGCGGCGGCGGGGGGATCGGCAGCCGGGTGCCGTCCGGTAGCACGGCGACGTGGGGCACGTCGACCTGCGGCACGGCGTCGGCGGTGAAGACCCCGTACGGGGTGGCGTCGCCGGGCAGGGTGGTCAGCGTGCATCCCGGGTAGGAGGCGAGGGCCAGCTCCACCGCCGCCGCCGAGAAGGCCCGCCCGGCCCGCACCCGGTCACCGTCACGCAGGTGTACGTGCAGCAGCGCGCTCGCCGTCTCGGTGTCGACCGCGTCGACGTGGTCGGTACGGGCCAGCGTGAACTCCAGCCCGTCCGCGCCGACCGCCGCCTCGACCTGCCCCCGGACCAGGGCGGCCTTGGCGGGGATGTCCAGCCCGCAGAGCACGAACGTCATCGCGTTGCGGAAGCCGCCCAGGTTGTTGACGCCCACCTTGAGGGTGGCCGGCGGTGGGGTGCCCCGGACCCCGCCCACCCGCACCCGGTCCGGCCCGTCCTGGTGCAGCCGTACCGTGTCCAGTCGGGTCACCACGTCCGGGCCGAGGTAGTCGGGGCCGCCCACCTCGTACAACAGTTGGGCGGTGACGGTCTCGACGGTGACCGCGCCGCCGGTGCCGGGGTGCTTGGTGAGCACCGACGAGCCGTCCGGGTGGATCTCGGCGATCGGGAAGCCGGGTCGGCGTCCACCGTCGGGCAGTTCGGTGAAGAAGCTGAAGTTGCCGCCGGTGACCTGGGCCCCGCACTCGATCAGGTGCCCGGCGACTGTGGCACCGGCCAGCGCGTCCAGGTCGTCGGGTCGCCAGCCGAACCGGGTGATGGCCGGCCCGACCGTCAGCGAGGCGTCGGTGACCCGCCCGGTGACCACCACGTCCGCCCCGGCGTCCAGGCAGGCCGCGATGCCGAACGCGCCGAGGTAGGCGTTGGCGGTGAGCGCGTCCGGTCGGGGCAGTGCGTCGCCCTCGACGTGGCCGACCCGGACGGCGAGGCCGAGCCGGTCGGCGAGCGCGCCGATCGCGGCGGCCAACCCGGCCGGGTGCAACCCGCCCGCGTTGGTGACGA
Source organism: Micromonospora sp. DSM 43699 (assembly GCF_055517075.1). Classification (NCBI taxonomy): domain Bacteria; kingdom Bacillati; phylum Actinomycetota; class Actinomycetes; order Micromonosporales; family Micromonosporaceae; genus Micromonospora; species Micromonospora sp. DSM 43699. Next base: position 164,278 of record NZ_JBTMMT010000004.1, on the reverse strand, counting down.
TCCGTACGCCCCGGTCCAGGGCGGTGCCGAGACAGCCTTCGAGCTGGCGCAGGAAGGTCTTCGCATAGCCGAGGTCCGGGTCGCGCAGCCGGTCCCGACCGAGGATCAGCATGGTCAGCTCGGCCAGGTAGTCGCCGGTCAGCACGTCGAGCTCACCGTCGTCGAGCATCTCCCGCCAGGCGGTGGACCGGTCACCGTAGAAGCCGGAGGCGTTGCCCACCCGGAGCACGCCGCTCACGCCGTCGCCCCGGTGCGCTCGTCCCGGCCGTCCGGGGCCGCCGCGTCGCCGGCCCCGGACGCGCTGTCGCGCACCGTCGGTCGGCCGGCTTCCGGCGTGGCCCGTTCGCGGTCGGTGGTGCGTGGGTCGCGCCCGGCGCCCGGTGGGCCGGCGAAGGCCTGGGCCACGTCGAGCCAGGCGTCGGCGGTCGGGCCGGTGGCGGCCAGGGCGGTGTCGGCGCGGTGTCGGCGCTGGGTGACCAGCAGGCAGAAGTCGAGCGCCGGGCCGACGACCCGGTCCGCCGCGTCGGCCGGCCCGAAGGTCCAGCGTGACCCGTCCGGCGCGGCGAGTTCGACCCGCACCGGCACCGTCGGCACCGACCGGCCGTGGGCGGCGAAACCATGCCCGAGGGTACGGAATCCGAGGTACGCGACGTGCCGCAACCGCGCCGTCGGGGTGCGGGTCACGCCGAGCGCCTCGGCGACGTCCTCGCCGTGTGCCCAGGTTTCCATGAGCCGGGCGGTGACCATCGAGGCGGCCGACATCCGGGTGCCGTACCAGGGCAGTTTCTCCCCGGCCGGCACGGCGGCCAGGGCGGCGGTGAGACCGGCCCGGCCGGTGCGCCAACGGGTGAGCAGGGTGGCCGGCGGTGCCAGGAACTCCGCCGCCCCGTCCTCGACCAGCCGGCTCGGGTCGGCGGCCGAGGTGACCGAGGCGTGGAAGGCCGTCGGATCGGTGGCTGCCAACCGGGCGACGTGGTCGGTCCAGGCCAGGTGGGCGATCTGGTGGGCGACCGTCCAGCGGGGCGCGGGTGTGGGCCGCTTCCACGCCTCGTTGGGCAGCGCGGCGACGAGCGCGTCGAGCTGGTCGGACTCCTCGGCCAGGTCGGCGAGCAGTGCGGTCGGGTCGACCATGGTGCCTCCCGGGCGGGTGGGTCGATGAGCGCGGGTCAGGGCCGGTCGGGCCGGTGGGGTCGGGTCGGTCAGGGTTGGTCGAGGGGCGGGTGTGGTCCGGGGGTGAGCAGGGTGGCGAGCTGGCGTTTCCAGGTGTGCAACAGGGCGGTGCGGCGGGCCGAGTCGTCGTGGAGCAGGTTGGCCACGCCGAGCCCGCGGAGCAGGTCGAGGGTGGCCTGCACCGCCTCGCGGACCCCGGGGCGGCGCTCGTCCACGTCGAGCAGCGCGACGGTGAGCCGGTGCATCTCCCGACCCACCCTTGCCTCCAGTGGTACCAACGCGCCGCGTAGCTCCGGGTCGGTGCGGGCGGCCACCCACAGCTCCAGCGCGGCGACGAAGAGCGGCCCGGTGAAGGCGACGCCGAGCAGGTCGATCACCCGGTCGAGTCGCTGCGGCCCGACCGGCAGTGCCTCGGCCTCGACGCGCAGCTCTTCGGCGCGTCGCTCGGCGAGGTGGGCGACGGCGGCGGTGACCAGGGCCGCCTTGGTGGGGTAGTGGTGCAGCTGGGCACCACGGGAGACCCCGGCGTGGCTGGCGACCACCGTGGTGGTGGTGCCCGACCAGCCGTACCGGACCAGGCAGTCGACAGTCGCTTCGAGCAGCCGGGCCCGGGTGGCGCGGCTGCGCTCCTGTTGGGGGACGCGGGTCGATGCGGCGGACACGGGGACAGCGTGCCGCCGCCGAAACAAACAGTCAAGCTTGACTTTTTCTGTGGCATCGGCTGATCGTTCCGGTCGGGCCCCAGGGGAGTGCGGCAGGGATCGGGGAGAGTTGTCGCCGCTCCCGCTCCCCGCACCCGCGATCGGGCCGAGGCGACCGAGCGGGTCACCGGGGAGAACCGCGGGCCGCCAGCCGGCACCGCCCCTGCCGGAACCGGACCGGGACCGGTCGCGAACGAGCCAGGGCCGCCGGTCGGGGCGGCCCTGGCTCGGTGTGTACGTGGTGCCGGGTCAGACCCGCGCGCGGCGGGCGAGACGCTCCGGGTCGAGGATGATGATGCTCTTGCCGTCCAGTCGCAGCCAGCCACGGGAGGCGAAGTCGGCGAGCGCCTTGTTGACCGTCTCCCGGGAGGCGCCGACGAGCTGGGCGATCTCCTCCTGGGTCAGGTCGTGGGTCACCCGCAGCACGCCGCCGTCGCGGGTGCCGAACCGGCCGGCCATCTGGAGCAGGTTCTTGGCGACCCGGCCCGGCACGTCGGTGAAGATCAGGTCGGCCAGCGAGTCGTTCGTCCGGCGCAGCCTACGGGCGAGCACCCGCAGCAACTGCTCGGCGATCTCGGGCCGGTTGTTCAGCCAGGGGCGCAGGGCCTGCTTGCGCAGCCGTACCAGCCGGGTGTCGGTGACCGCCGTGGCCGTGGCCGTACGCGGGCCGGGGTCGAAGAGCGAGAGCTCACCGACCATGTCCGACGGGCCCATCACGGCGATCAGGTTCTGCCGGCCGTCGGCTGCCCGACGCCCCACCTTGATCTTGCCGGACAGGAGGATGTAGAGACTGTCGCCGGGCTCGCCCTCGTTGAAGACGATCTCGCCTTTGCGGACGTCGATCGTCTCCATCTCTTTGGCGAGCGCCTCGGCAGCCTCCGGGTCGACACCCTGGAAGATCCCGCTGCGAGCCAGTACCTCGTCCATCGCGCACCTCCGGTTGCGCGCTGCCGTCCCTCGGCCGGGTCCGCCGTCCGCTGATCCCTCGCGCGCCGCCAAGTCTAGGCGCATGTGAGGACGAATCAGAGCTGCACCCCTGGAAACTTGATCGTTGGGCGTAACCTCGCCGACCCGATCGGCCCTTATGATCATCCGCCCGAACCACCTGGTCACCGGCGGTGGCCGCCGCTGGTCGTAGGGTGTCCGGGTGCTGAGCGACCCCGTGCTGACCCACCGCCCCGAGGACGGATGGGATATTCCGCTACTCGTGTGGCGGGCCCGCCGGCCCCTGCGGGCGGTCAGCTCCGGCCCGCTCGGTGGCGGTGTCGGCGTACGCAACTGGGTGGTCAACGCGACAGTGCCGATGTCGTACCGCCGGGACGACCCGGCGACCCACCTGGCCGCGCTCGCCGACCGGCTCGGCCTCGACGGGCCCGGGATCGGCCTGCTCACCGGCGTGGACGTCGCCGAGGTGGTGACCCGGACCGACACCGGCGTACGGGCCTGGGCCACCGTCGGCCTCGGCACCCCCCTCTGGGCCGCCGTCCCGGCGGAGGCCGTGGTGCCGGCTCCTGCCGGGGTGTCGGGTACCGCGCCGGTGCAGCGGGTCGGGACGGTCAACATCGTCGTCTACGTGCCGGCGGCGCTCGGGGACGCCGCGCTGGTGAACGCCGTCGCCACCGCGACCGAGGCGAAGTGCCAGGCGATCGGGGAACTGGGCCTGCCGGGCACCGGTACCCCCACCGACTCGGTCACCGTGCTCTGCCCCGCCGGTGGGCCCGCCCTCCCGACCGAGCCGTACGGGGGACCCCGGTCGACCTGGGGCGCCCCGCTCGCCCGGGCCGTCCACGCGGCCGTCCGGGCCGGCGGGTCGGTCTCCTGCGTCCCGTGGTCGGAGCGGCGGACGGGCTGAACTTCCGTCCGATCGGCCGTCGTGGGTCGATTACCCACCCGGTAGCGTCGCGGGCGATGTACTCTGCCGCCTTCTCGAAGCCCCGTCCCCGCCGCCGCGCCGTGCTCGCCTCCGGCGCGCTGCTCGCCGTGCTCCTCGCAGGCTGTTCCCAGCCCGACGACTCCCCGGAGCCGGTCTGGCGTCCGGGCGGCGGTGGTGGTGCCAGCGGTTCCCCGGTGCCGAGCGGCGCAGCGGCCGACAAGGGCGCGGCGGTCACCCTCTCGGCCACCGGCGACATCGTGATGGGGATGGCCCCGTCCCGGTTGCCCGCCAACGGCGGCAAGGGCTTCTTCGACGAGGTCGAGGGAGCACTCAAGGCCGACCTGGTGATGGGCAACCTGGAGGAGCCGCTCACCACCGACACCGGCACCGGCAAGTGCGGCGCCGACTCCAGCAACTGCTACCAGTTCCGGGTTCCGCCGGAGTACGCCGGCCACCTCAAGGACGCCGGTTTCCAGCTGCTCAACCAGGCCAACAACCACGGTTACGACTTCGGGCCGCAGGGCTACGAGAACACCCGGCAGGCGCTGGAGAAGCACGGCCTGAAGCACACCGGTGCGCCGGACCAGATCACCGTGGTCGAGGTCGGCGGGGTGAAGGTCGCGGTGGCCGGCTTCTCGTCGTACCCCTGGTCGAACAGCCTGGTCGACATCGACGCCGCCAAGGGAGTGGTCGAGAAGGCCGCCACCATGGCCGACCTGGTCGTGGTGCAGGTGCACATGGGCGGCGAGGGGTCGGACAAGACCCGGGTCCGCCCCGGCACCGAGATGTTCCTCGGCGAGAACCGGGGCGACCCGGTGAAGTTCTCCCACGCCATGATCGACGCCGGGGCCGACCTGATCGTCGGACACGGCCCGCACGTGCTGCGCGGGATGGAGTTCTACCAGGGCCGGCTGATCGCGTACAGCCTGGGTAACTTCGCCGGGGGTGCCCGGTCGCTCAACCCGACCGGCCGGCTCGGCTGGGGCGGGGTGCTGAAGGTCTCCCTCAAGCCGGACGGCAGCTTCGCGGGCGGCTCGTTCACCTCCACCCGGATGAGTTCGGTGGGCAAGCCGACGATGGATTCGGCCGACCAGGGGCTCGGCCTGGTCAAGCAGCTCAGTGGCAACGACTTCCCGCGTACCGGGGCGCGGTTCGACGGCAAGGGGAAGATCAGCCCGCCCGAGGCCGGCTGACCGCCCGTCGCCGTACCCGGCTGGCGTGGGCGCGACGGGGCCGGCTGGCGTGGGCGCGACGGGCCGGCGGGGTGGCGACGTAGGCTGGCCGGCGTGACCATCAGCTCTCCCGGCCGGGTCGAGACGGACCTCGGCCGTACCCGGCGTGCCCGGCGGATCGGTCGGGCGTTGACCGAGGCGCACCCCGACGCCCACTGCGAACTCGACCACTCCAATGCGTTGGAGTTGGCCGTCGCCACGATCCTCTCCGCGCAGTGCACCGACAAGAAGGTCAACGAGGTCACCCCGAAGCTCTTCACCAGGTACCCGACGGCGGCCGACTACGCCGGGGCGGACCGGGCCGAGTTGGAGGAGCTGATCCGGCCGACCGGCTTCTACCGCAACAAGACCGACTCGCTGATCAAGCTGGGTCAGGCGCTGATCGAGCGCTACGACGGCCGGGTTCCCGGTCGGCTGGCCGACCTGGTGACGCTGCCCGGGATCGGTCGCAAGACGGCGAACGTCATCCTGGGCAACGCCTTCGACGTCCCGGGGATCACCGTCGACACCCACTTCCAACGGCTGGTGCAGCGCTGGGGGCTGACCATCCAGACCGATCCGGTCAAGATCGAACACGAGATCGGGGCGATCTTCCCGAAGCGGGAGTGGACCATGCTCTCCCACCGGATCATCTTCCACGGGCGGCGGGTCTGCCACGCCCGCAAGCCCGCCTGCGGGGCGTGCACCCTGACCCGGCTCTGCCCGTCGTACGGGCTCGGGCCGACCGAACCGGCCGCCGCCGCGAAGCTGCTCAAGGGCCCCCGTGCCCGGGAGCTCGCGGTCGCCGCCGGGGTCGACCCGGAGCTGGTGCCCGCGCAGGCCGTGGTCGCGGAGGCACCGTGAAGCGTCGGCTCGCCGCGCTGGTCGTCCCGGTGCTGCTGGCGCTCGCCGGCTGCACCGCCACCGCCGGGCGGCAGGACTCCGCCACCGGCCCCGACCAGGGACGGCCCGCCCGCCCGTCACCGTTCGCCGACTGCGCCACCCTGACCGGCCGGCCGTCCACCACCCCCACCGGCACCACCACCCCCGCGCCGACCGGGTCCGTCGCCCCGTCCGACCCGGCCGCGCCGACCGGGTCCGTCGGGGCCGGCGACGGCGGCGGTACGGTCGGCAGCCCGGCCCCGGCCGGCGGTGGCGGAGGTCTGCTGCCCGAACTGGTGCTCTCCTGCTTCACCGGCGGCGCTCCGGTGGCGCTGCGCGACATCCACGGTCCGGCCGTGATCAACGTGTGGGCCTCCTGGTGCCCGCCCTGCCGCAAGGAGCTGCCGGCCTTCCAACGGCTCAGCGTCCGCGCCGCCGGCCAGCTCCAGGTGATCGGGGTGAACAGCCGGGACAGCCGGGACGGCGCGCAGGCCATCGGTGAGGACTTCGGTATCCGTTTCCCGGTGCTCTTCGACCAGGGCGAGGCCCTGCAACGGGAGCTGCGCCGCACGGCCGTCCCGCTGACCCTGCTGGTCGACGCGCAGGGGCGGGTTCGGCACATCGACACCTCCGGCGCACTCGACGACGCCCGCCTCGCCGACCTGGTCCGCCGCCACCTCGGCCTGGTGGTGCCCGCGTGACCTCCCGTCCGCCGTCCTGGTTCGATCCACTGCTCGGCCGGCTCGGCACCGCCCGGGCCGAGGACTTCACCCGACTGACCACCCCCGAGGAAGGCGGCCGGGAGAGCGCGGTGCTGGTGCTGCTCGGCGAGGAGCCCGGTGCCGGCCCCGACGTGCTGGTCCTCCAGCGGGCCGCCACGCTGCGCAACCACGCCGGTCAACCGGCCTTCCCCGGCGGCGCGGCCGACCCGGAGGACGCCGACGTGCGGGCCACCGCGCTGCGTGAGGCGAACGAGGAGGTCGACCTCGACCCGGCCAGCGTGACCGTCCTGGCCGAGTTGCCGAAACTCTGGATCCCGGTCAGCGACTTCGTGGTCACCCCGGTGCTGGCCTGGTGGCACAGCCCGCACCCGGTGCACCCCCGGGAGCCGGCCGAGGTGGCGCACGTGGCCCGGCTGCCCGTCGCCGAGCTGGTCGACCCGGCCAACCGGATGCGGGTCCGCCACCCCAGCGGCTGGATCGGCCCGGCGTTCTCCGTCCGGGGAATGCTGGTCTGGGGCTTCACCGCCGGGGTGCTCGCCGCCCTGCTGGAGATGGGTGGTTGGGCCCGGCCGTGGCCCTGGTCGCGGGTGGTCGAGCTGCCACCGACCGGTGCCACCCCGGCTCCCTCGGCGGGCACCGAGGAGGCGGACGAACTGGCCGGTCCGCTGACCTGACCGTCACGTTCCGCATCCGCTGCGCCGAACGGGTGTCCGGTGCACGTACCCTTGACCGGTGTCGGCCGTGGATCTCGTTCTGCTCCTGCTCATGCTCGTGTTCGCGATCAGCGGATACCGCCAGGGCTTCGTCATCGGGGCGCTGTCGTTCTCCGGGTTCTTCCTGGGTGCGCTCATCGGCCTCCAGCTCGGGCCGATGCTGGCCCGCCAGTTCATCGACAGCGGGACCAGGGTGCTGGTCTCCCTGGTCGCCGTCTTCGGGCTCGCCGTGCTCGGTCAGGCGCTGGCCGGCTGGCTCGGCTCCCACCTACGGCGGACGATCACCAACGACGCCGCCAGGCGGGCCGACGACGTCGGGGGCGCGTTCGTCTCGATCCTCGCGGTGATGCTTGTGGCCTGGCTGGTCGCGGTGCCGCTGGGCTCCTCGTCGCTGCCCTGGCTGGCCGCCTCGGTCAAGAACAGCGCGCTGCTGACCGTGGTGGACCGGGTCCTGCCGGACCAGGCCCAGGAGCTGTCCACCGCGCTGCGGGACACCGTCGACACCAACGGCTTCCCCGACGTCTTCAACGGCCTGGGTCGTACCTCGGCGCGACAGGTCGCCCCGCCGGACCCGGCGCTGGCCGGCTCCCAGGTGGTGGCGAACAGCCAGCGGGCGGTGGTGAAGGTGCTGGGTTCCGCACCGAGCTGCTCGCGCCGGATCGAGGGTTCCGGGTTCGTCTACGCCGACGACCGGGTGATGACCAACGCGCATGTGGTGGCCGGCACCCGCTCCGTCGCGGTCGAGCTGCGCGGCGAACGGTTCGACGGTGACGTCGTCGTCTACGACCCGGACCGTGACCTCGCCGTGCTGCACGTGCCGGGACTGCCCGGCCCCTCCCTGCGGTTCGCCGCCGGACAGGCCGGCAGCGGCGCGGACGCGATCGTGCTGGGCTTCCCACTCGACGGCCCGTACGACGCCCGCCCGGCCCGGATCCGGGACGTGGACCGGATCGAGGGCCCGGACATCTACAACGCCAGCAAGGTGAACCGGGAGATCTACACGATCCGGGCGCTGGTCCGCAGCGGCAACTCCGGCGGCCCGCTGGTCTCCTCCAACGGTCTGGTGCTCGGGGTGATCTTCGCGGCGGCGGCGGACGACCCGAACACCGGTTTCGCGGTGACCGCCGAGGAGGCCCGACCGGTGGCGCTGGCCGGCGCGGAGCGTACCCGTGGGGTGGGCACCGGCGACTGCACCTGAGCCCACCGACGCGGCCCAACCGACCGGGGCCGGGGTGCCGTCACGGCAGAGGCGGAGCCCGGTGCCGCCACCGGCGGGGGGAGGGCCGGGTTCAGCCGCCGGCCGGCGCGACGGCCGGTGCGTCTCCGCCGGTCGGGGTGAGGCCGGGCAGCTTGGCCCGGCCCCAGGTCAGTGAGCGGTCGAGCACCGCCCGCGCCATGATCGCCACGCAGGTGCCTCCGTTGACGAACGACGCCACCACGTCGCTCGGGTGGTGCATGCCCCGGTACATCCTGGTCAGTGCCACCCCGATCGGCACCAGCACCAGCAGGGTCCACCAGGTGACCCTGCCGGCGGTGCTCTTCGCCCGCAGGGCCAGCAGCAGTGCGACGCCGACATAGAGGGCGACCGCCGCCGAGGTGTGGCCGGACGGGAAGCTCGACGTCGGTGGGGAGACGTCCATGTGCTCCACCGCCGGCCGACGCCTGTCGATGGCCATCGTGGTGAGCAGGAAGACCAGCGCCTGGGCGGTCACCGCCGCGCACAGGAACAGCGGCTCCCGCCAGCGGTGCAGCACCAGCCGGAGCACCAGCGCCACCAGCACGGTGACCGTGACGATCAACTGGGTGCTGGCCAGCGTACTGAACACCAGCGAGACGTCGTTCCACCCGCCGGTGCGGTCGGCGGCCAGTTCGCGGTTGACCGTGTCCTCCACGGTGAACGGCCAGACGTCGTCGAGCACCCGGGTCACCAGCAGCCCGAGCAGGACCATGAAGGAGAGCAGCAGGGCCACCGGAAGGAGCACCCGCCTGGCGACCTGCACAGCGATGGGGGACATGGGCCGCCATGTACCCCGACCCGCCGCCGGCTACGCGCGTGGCCCCGCCGGGTCGTCCGGCAGTGCGCGCGGCCCCGCCGGGTCGGCCAGCTCCGGTGCCACCCCGTCGACTGTGGCCCGGCCGGTCGGCAACCCGGCCCGGTCCCGCCAGGTGCGGAACGCCGCCGCGGTGGCCGCCACCACCGCCACGCCCAACAGCCAGCCGCCGAGCACGTCGCTGACCCAGTGCACGCCCAGCGCCACCCGGCTCAGCCCGGTCACCCCGACGAGCAGCACGGCGACCGTCCAGAGCAACACCCGGGCCGCCGGACGACCCCGGGTGAACGGCAGGAATACCAGCAGCAGCACCCCCGCCGCGAGGGTCGCGTTCAGCGCGTGCCCGGACGGGAAGGAGAACCCGGTGGCCCGGGCCACCGGGTCGAGCAGTTCCGGCCGGTTCCGGCCGACAAGCAGTTTCAGCAGCGCGCCGAGGGCCCCGCCGACGGCCATCGTGGTGACCACCCAGAGCGCCAGCCGTCGGGCCTGACGCCACCACGACCACACCACCACGACCAGCGCGGCCACCCGCAGCGGACCCGGTGAGAAGACGTGCGTCCACGCCTCCATCGCCCGTACCCACGCCGGATGGTCGACGGCGAAGCGGTGCAGGGCGTCGGTGACCGTGGCGTCCAGGTCGTGCAGCGGCGACCAGGCCCCGACCACCAGCACCGCCAGCAACGCGAACGGCACCAGCACCAGGAAGGCCGCCGCCGACGCCAGGGTCAACCGCAACCCCAGCGAGTGGTCCCGGTCCAGGCGGCGGTCCCGCCAGGACCGGTCCGACGGGGGTACGGAGGTACGCGGACCGGAGGAACTCATGCGACCTGCTCTACCCACCCGTACCCGGATTCAGGCGCGGCTCAACGACCCCACAACCGGAACCGACGGACCATCAACGCCACCCCGGTGACCAGGGCGGCGAGGATGGCGACACCGGTCCACAGCCGGCGCGGGGCGGTGTCGTCAGCGCCGCCGGCCGGTTGGGCCGTCCACCGGGTGTGCTGTCGCGGCGCGGTGAAACCGAGCGGGTCGCTGCCGGTGCCGCCGGCCCGGGCGTCCTCGGCGGAGCCGGGGGCCGGGCCGAACCCGACCACCCCGGGCGAGTCGTTGTCGTCAAGCGGGTTGCGGTAGATCAGCGGCAGGTCGGCGGTGAGCGCGGCGACCGGGTCGACCCGGCCGTACCCGAACCGGTCGTCGCGGCCGGTGGGGCCGATGTCCTTGGCGGTGCTCAGCAACCGGTTCACCACGTCCCCGGCGGACATGTCGGGGTAGCGGGCGCGGACCAGGGCGGCGGTCGCCGTCACCAGCGGCGCCGCGAAGCTGGTGCCCTGCACGCCCCAGTAGTTGCCCGGCGGACGCGCCCCGACCAGACCGGTCGCCGGGGCGGTCAGGGTGGTGGCGTGACCGGTGATCGAACCGGACCAGAGGTTCTCGCTGTCGCGTTCCAGCCCGGCCACCGCGATCACCCCCGGCTCCCGCGCCGGGTACCAGACCTTCGACGTGGTGGACGTGGCGACGTTGCCGGTGCAGGCCACCACCACCACGTCCCGGGCGAACGCGTAGTCCAACGCGGCGGCGAGGGCCGGGCTGTCGCCACTGCCGCCGAGAGACAGGTTGATCACGCGGGCGCCGTTGTCGACCGCCCAGCGCACCCCCTTGGCGACGATCATCGCGTCGTCGTAGCGGTTCTCGTCGTCGAGCACCCGGACCGGCAGGATCCGGGCGTCCGGCGCGAGCCCGACCACGCCCCGCCGGTCGTCGCCGCGCCCGGCGATCAGACTGGCCACCGTGGTGCCGTGCCCCACCGGATCCGGCTCGTCGCCGCCGGCGGGGGAGACCAGGTCCATCCCGGGCAGTACCTGGCCGACCAGGTCGGGATGGGCACCGTCCACCCCGGAGTCGATCACCGCCACCGTCACGCCGCGTCCGGTCGAGGTACGCCAGGCGGTGGCCGCGTTCAACTCGTCGAGCTGGAACTGGTCGTCGCGGATCCGGTCGGTACGGGCCTCCACCGGCGCGAAGTCCGGCTCGGTCAACGGCGTGCCGGCGCGCGGCCCGGCCACCGTGGCGACCGACGACCCGGTGAGCGCGGTGACCGTAGCGGCCGACGGCGGGATCATGGCGGCGGCCGGGGGCGGGGACACGCCGAACACGGTGACGGTGATCGCCACGACACCGACCAGCGCACGCCCGGCGAACCGGTGCAGCGCCGTCGGGGAGCCCTGCCGAACCCTTGTCACATCGTCAGCCATTCATCGCGCGGGACACCTGCAGCTCGGAGATTACCGGTTCTCCCTGCCGACACGGCACGTTCCGACACACCCGGATCACGGTGGCGGCAGATGCGCCAGCTGCACGAGGCGTACGCCCTCGCGTCGGGTGACCAGCCGACCACGCCCCGCCGGCAAGGGCCCCGGCCGGACCGTACCCACCAACTGCCCCTCGTCCGGGCTGCCGCTCATCACCAGCCCGGCGGTGGACAGCTCGCGCAACCGTTGCACGATCGGCTCGTACTGGGACCGGCCGGCGCCACCGCAGCGGCGGGCCAGCACCAGGTGCAGGCCGACGTCGCGGGCCTGGGGCAGGTGCTCCTCCAGCCCGCGCAGCGGGTTCGCCGGACCACTCGCCACCAGGTCGTAGTCGTCGACCAGGATGAACAACTCCGGACCTGACCACCACGAGCGGTCCCGCAACTGCGCCGGCGTGACCTCCGCTCCGGGCAGCCGACCCTGCATGTAGCCGGCGACCGACTCGATCAGCTCCGTGGTGTGCGCCGCCGCCGTGCCGTAGCCGATCAGGTGGTCGGTCTCGACGGTGCCGAGCAGGCTACGCCGGTAGTCGACCAGGATCACCCGGGCCTGCTCCGGGGTGAACCGTTCGATGATCGAGGTGGCCAGCGCCCGGAGGAACGACGACTTGCCGCACTCGGCGTCGCCGAAGACCACGAAGTGCGGCTCGGTGGCGAAGTCGAGCAGCACCGGACGCAGGTCCGCCTCGGCGATCCCGACCGGGAACGCCAGGCCGGTGCCGGCGGTGCGGTCGAGTTCGGCGTACGGCAAAACCGGCGGAAGCAACCGGACCCGGGGCGCGGCCGGCCCCGACCAGGCACCCGCGACCGCCTTGACCAGGTCCGCCGTCTCCCCACCGGTGAGCTGCGGCAGGGCGGTGAGGAAGTGCAGGCTCTGCGCGGTGATGCCCCGACCGGCCTGCTCCGGCACCCCGGCCGCCGCGGTCCGCTTCACCACCGAGTCGGACGGGTCACCCAGGCGCAGCTCCAACCGGGAACCGAACAGGTCCCGGATGCCGGGCCGGAAGTCCAGCCAGCGCACCGCGCTCGCCACCACGTGCACCCCGTAGGACAGGCCCCGGGTGGCCAGGTCGGTGATCAGGGGTTCCAGGTCGTCGTACTCGCCGCGCAGGGTGGCCCAGCCGTCGACCACGAGGAACACGTCACCGAACGGGTCGACGGTGGGCTGACCTGCGGCGGCGAGCGCCCGACGCCGTTTGCGCCACGCCGCCATCGACTCCACCCCCAGCTCGGTGAAGCGGCGTTCCCGCTCGGTGAGCAGGGCGGCGATCTCCCCGACCGTACGCCGGACCACCGTCGGGTCGGCCCGGCCGGCGACCCCGCCGACGTGTGGCAGCTCCCGCAGCGCGGTCAACCCGCCGCCGCCGAAGTCGAGACAGTAGACCTGTGCCTCGGTCGGGGTGTGGGTGAGCGCCAACGCGCAGACCAGGGTCCGCAACGCGTGCGACTTGCCGCTCTGCGGTGCGCCGACCACCGCCACGTGCCCGGCCGCCCCGCCCAGTGCCAGCCACAGCAGGTCACGCCGCTGCTCGTACGGTTTGTCGACGATCGCCACCGGCACCTGGAGACCGCCGTGCAGCTCCGGGTTGGCGAAGCTGAGCCCACGCTGCGGGTCGACACCGGGTGGACCGAGCAGCTCGTCCAGGGTGGGTGCCAGGTCCAGCGGTGGCAGCCACACCTGGTGGGCCGGTGGCCCCTGCCCGGCCAGCCGGCCGACAAGCGAGTCGAGCAGGCTCTCGGTCTCCTCCTCGACGACCGGCGGGGCCACCGGGGCGGTCGGCTCCGGCTCCGGCACGACATGGGTGGAGAAGGCGAGTAACCGGGCCGTGCCGCCCGCCCCGCCGCCGGTCGTCCCGCCCCGGCGACGGACCGGGCCGGAGACGTACGCGGCCCGGAACCGGACCAGCGGGTCGGTGCCGGCGCGCAGGTAACCGTGCCCGGGGGAGCGGGGCAGTTCGTGGGCGTCCGGCACCCCGAGCACCGTCCGGGACTCCAGCGCCGAGAAGGTGCGCAACCCGATCCGGTACGACAGGTGGGTGTCCAACCCGCGCAGCCGCCCCTCCTCCAACCGCTGGCTGGCCAGCAACAGGTGGACGCCGAGCGACCTGCCCAACCGGCCGATCTGCACGAACAGGTCGATGAAGTCGGGCTTGGCCGACAGCAGCTCGGAGAACTCGTCGCAGACCAGCAGCAGCGACGGCAGCGGGGCGAGCGGTGCACCGGCGGCCCTGGCCCGTTCGTAGTCGCGCCGGCCGGCGAAGTTGCCGGCCCGGCGCAGCAGCTCCTGGCGGCGCATCAGCTCGCCGTTGATGGCGTCCACCATCCGGTCGACAAGCGGTAGCGCGTCGACCAGGTTGGTGATCACGGCGGCGGTGTGCGGAAGCCGGTCGAAGGAGGCGAAGGTGGCCCCGCCCTTGAAGTCGACAAGCACGAAGTTGAGCTGCTCCGAACCGTGCGTGGCGGCCAGCGCCAGCACCAGGGTGCGCAGCAGCTCCGACTTGCCCGAACCGGTCGCGCCGATCAGCAGCCCGTGCGGGCCCATCCCGTCCTGCGCCGACTCCTTGAGGTCCAGTTCGACCGCGCCGCCGTCCACGCCGACGCCGATCGGCACCCGCAGCCGGTCCCGGGGTGAGCGGGGCAGCCAGCCCTGGTCGGCGGTGAACCCCTCCGGGTCGCCCAGCCCCAGCAGCTCGGGGAGGCCGAGTTCGGCCCCGGGGGCGGCCTCGGCACCCCGGGTGACGGCGGCGAGCCGCAGCGGGGCGAGTCGTCGGGCGACCGCCTCGGCGTCGGTGACGTCCAGCCCGTCGGCGGTGCCCACCTCGGCGTGCCCCTCGGCCGACCAGGAGTGCAGCCGTCCGGCGCGTACCTCCAGCAGCAGGGCGAACCGGTCCAGCAGGCGCGGCGGCGGGGTGTCCAGGTCGAGCACGGTGACCGCGTCGATGCCGCCGTCACCGGTCAGCTCGGTGGCGTCGGTCAGGTCGCCGCCGTCGAGGAGCACCACCACGTGCGGCCCGTCGGTGGCCGGCCCGGCCGGGCTGAACCGGGAGCGGCTGGCCAGCACCTCGTCGAGGAGCCGCTCCAGTTCGACGGCGGAGCTGGTGACCAACCGGACCGGGCCGAGCGCGTCGACCCGGGTCGGGTGGTGGGCGTGCGGCAGCCACTTCACCCACTCCCAGTGCCGACGCCGTTCCGGGCCGGCACAGACGGCGACGAGCAACTCGTCGGGGGCGTGGAAGACGGCGAGCTGGGTGATCATCGCGCGGGCCAGCGCCTGCGCGTCGGGTGACCCGGTGCCGGGGCCGCCGCCGCCCGCCGTACCGCCGCCCGGCCAGCCGGGGCCGTCGCCGCCCGGCTGGCCGCCCCGGACGAAGACCCGGGCGAAGCTGCGCAGCGACAGCGCCACCGGCAGGTCCGGCACCACCGAGTACGCGTCGAGGAAGCGCCGCAGCGCCCCGGCGGTCATCGGCTCCAACTCCTCAAGCGGCCGGGTGACCGGCGGAACCAGCGGGGTGGCCAGTGTCTGCGGTCCGACGGCGACCCGGACCACGCCGAAGTCCGGGTCACCTGGTCGCCGCTCCCAGACCCGGTGGCTGTCCACCGTCGACCAGAGCCGACCCGGGTCGGGATGCCGGTAGTACAGCCCGGCCCGCTGCTGCCCGGCGGTCTGCCGGACCCGTCGCCGCAGGGCGGTCAGGTGCCGCAGGTACTCCCGACGGGCGGCCATCATCTCCGACTTCTTCGGGGTGCCGGAGGCGCTGCCCCAGGAGGTCATCAGCATCGCCACCGAGGAGAGCCCGAACATCCCGCCCACCACGTACGAGTAGGCGCCACCGCCGCGACCGAACATCATCGCCATCGCCACCGTGCCACCCAGCATCGGCAACACCATCAGCGCCTGCTGCCAGCGCCCACCGGTGACCGGAGGGATCTCCGGCGGGCCCTCCACGGGCAGCTCCCCGGCCGGTATCTCAGGCGCGGGCCGGCGCGGTGGCCGCTTGATGACGACAGTGGACAAAAGGCACCTCCCTGTGGCGCTCGGTAACCCGAACCTGGCTCATCGTAGGTAAAGTGCGCGTCGTCCGTCAGCCACCGCTCCCGATCGAGATGGAGTCCAGTCGATGACCACCGGGCTGGCCAGGGTCACCATCAGCGCCCCCGGGCGACGCGTCGACGTGGCCCTGCCGGAACAGGTTCCGCTTGCCGAACTGCTGCCCGAGGTGCTGCGGCACGCCGGTGAAGGGCTGGCCGACGACGGCGAGCGGCACGGCGGCTGGGTGCTGCGGCGTACCGACGGCGCGGTGCTGGTGACCGGGCAGGCGTTACTGCCGCAGGGGGTGCGCGACGGCGAGGTGCTGCACCTGGTGCCCGCCCACGACCAGTGGCCCGAGCTGGAGTACGACGACGTGGTCGAGGCCATCGCCGACGGCGCCCGTCGCCGGGGAGCCGCCTGGTCGGCGTCGACCACCCGGGCCGCCGCGCTGGCCGGCGCCGGGGCGCCGCTCGCCGTGGGGCTGCTCGCCGTGCTGGCCGCCGGGCCGGGGGAGTCCGCCGGTTGGCCCGCCGCGGGCACGGTGGCGCTGCTGCTCGTCCTCGCTGCCACGGTCGCCTCCCGGGCGTACGGGGACGGGCCGACGGGAGCGACCCTCGGCGGCTACGCCCTGCCGTACGCCGCGGCGGCGGGCGCCCTCGCGATCAGCTCCGGCGACCCGGTGGGAGCGTTCCGGCCGCTGCCCTGGCTCGGTGCGCCCGAACTGCTCGCCGGTGCGGTGGCGCTGCTCCTGGTCGCTGTGCTGGGCCTGCTCGGCGTCGCCACCCGGCTACGGGTCTTCGTGGCCGGCGCGACGACCGGTGCGGTGGGCGCGCTCGCCGGCCTGGGCGGGCTGCTGCTCTCCCCGGCCGACGCCGCAGCCGTCCTGCTCTGCGTGCTGGTCTTCGCCCTCGGGGCGCTGCCGCTGCTGGCGATCCGGCTGGGCAAGATGCCGCTGCCCCCGATCACCCTGCCGGACGGCCCGACGGGTGGCCCGGACGGGGTGCGGGACCTACCGGACCGGGGTCGGGTGTACGCGGCGGTGGCCCGCAGCGAGGAGATGCTGACCGGGATGCTGCTCGGGCACGCCGCGCTGGTCGTCGCCGCGGTGCTGGTGCTGGCGGCCACCGGTGGGGTCGCCGGGCGGGTGCTGGTGGCGGTCGGCGCGGCGGTGCTGCTGCTGCGTTCCCGGTTGTTCGTGGCCGTCCGGCACCGGGTGCCCCCGGTGACTGCCGGGCTGGCCGGGTTCGCGGTGCTCGGCGCGGTGCTCGCCGGCCGGTCCGGGCCCCTCGGGCTGCTGGCGTTGAGCGCGGGCGGACTGCTCGTCGCGCTGCTCGCCGTCGCCGCCGGTACGACGTACGCCCGGCGGCCGGTCTCGCCGTACCTCGGTCGGGTGGCCGACCTGACCGACACCGCGCTGGTGGTGTCGGTGGTGCCGGTGGCCTGCGCGGTGCTGGACCTCTACGACGCCGCCCGGGGCCTGCTGGGCTGACCTCGGCTGCCCGGACCCCCGCTCGGGCTGGCCCCGCCGACCTGGCTCGCACCAGGCCGGGTGGGCGACGGCGGAGGCCCGGACCGACGGGTCCGGGCCTCCGACGGAGCTGGTGGGTCAGTGTCCGGTGCCGCCCTGCGCCTCGGCGTCGCGGGCCCGCTGGTACGACGCCCGGACCTCGGCTTCGGCCTCGACCCGGCCGACCCAGGTCGCGCCCTCGACCGACTTGCCCGGTTCGAGGTCCTTGTAGACCTCGAAGAAGTGCTGGATCTCCAGCCGGTCGAACTCGCCCAGGTGGTGGATGTCGCGCAGGTGCTCCTGGCGGGGGTCCTCGTAGGGCACGCAGAGGACCTTGTCGTCGCCGCCCTTCTCGTCGGTCATCCGGAACATGCCGATGGTGCGGCAGCGGATCAGGCAACCCGGGAAGGTCGGCTCGGGGACCAGCACCAACGCGTCCAGCGGGTCACCGTCCTCGCCGAGGGTGCCCTCGATGAAGCCGTAGTCGGCCGGGTACTGGGTCGACGTGAACAGGGTGCGGTCCAGCCGGATCCGGCCGGTCGCGTGGTCCACCTCGTACTTGTTGCGGTGACCCTTCGGGATCTCAACCGTTACGTCGAAATCCATCTCCCACGCTCCCTCGTCTGCCCACGCTGGCTGAACGGAACCACTGACGCCCCCGGTGCGGATGAATGGCCACCCGTCGGCTCCGGACGCCGCATAGTCTTCGGACCGAAGTAGTGTCACCCAGGCGGGTTCGGCGGCGGGAGGAGGGGGTCGTGGGGAGGGAAGATTCACACTACCGCCCGGAGGGGGTTGACGGCCGGGGATCGGGTCGACCCGTGACCGGTGCGGCCACCGGCCGGGTGTCGGTGCCCGACGCGAACGTCCCCCGACGCCCCGAGTCGGCCCCCGAACCGCCGCCGGCTCCCGCAGCGCCGCCGGCCGCCGGTCGGGCCGCCGAGCATCCGCCACCACCGGCCTGGCGTCCGCCGTCGTCGGCCACCGCCGGTCGCGCGGTCGTCGGGTCCGCACCGGTGTCGCCCCCGTTCCCGCCATCCGGCTCCGCCCCGGCCGCCCCGTCCTCCGGTTCGGCGTCGGTCCCGTCCTCCGGCTCCGGTTCGGCGTCGGTTCCGTCCTCCGGCTCCGGGTCGGTCCCGCCGCACCGCGGCGCGGCGTCGGTCTCGTCGGTATCCCCCAGTGGCGTTGCGGCGTCGCCTTCCACCCATCCGGTGTCACCCGCCCACCCCGGGTCACCCGGGTCGCCCGCTCACCCGGGGTCGGTGTCGCGTCCCGCGCATCCCGGGTCTGCGACGGTCCCGGCGCCGCCGGGCGGTGGCGGCCCGCCGGTGCCCGGCGCGTCGCCGCGGCGTCGTCGACGGTGGCTGCCGGCGCTGCTGGTCGTCGTGCTGCTGGTCGGCCTCGCCGGAGCGGCGGTGGTGCTCCGTCCGGGCCCGGTCGCCGGCTGGCTGGGCGCGGACCCCACCCCGTCGGCCTCCGCGCCGGCCCCCGAGCCCGACCCGTCCGCGGTGCTCGCCGGCCCCGACGCCGCCGCGCCGGAGCCGACCCCCGCCGGGGTACGCGCCGCAGTCGAGCCGCTTACCGCTGCCGCCGCCCTGGGTAGCCGGGTCAACGTTTCGGTGGCCGACGTGGTCACCGGCGAATCGCTGTACGCCAAGGGCGGCGACGACGGCACCGTGCCCGCCTCGGTCACCAAACTCGCGACCGGGGTGACCGTGCTGAAGGCGCGTGGCCCCGGTCACCGGATCGCGACCCGGGCGCTCGCCGGGACGAACCCGGGCGAGGTGGTGCTGGTAGGCGGTGGCGACCCGACCCTGGCGGTCGACAAGAGCGGCTTCTACCCCGGCGCGGCCCGGCTCGACGCCCTCGCCACCCAGGTCAGGCAGGCCCTCGGTGGCACCGCCCCGACCCGGGTGGTGGTCGACTCCACGCTCTTCCCCGGCCCGGTCCACGGCCCCGGCTGGGACGCGGACATCCCGACCGGCGGATTCGGCGCCTCGATCACCGCGCTGATGACCGACGGTGCCCGGCGGGATCCGGTGCGGGCGCGGAAGAACTTCGACGACAGCCACGGTGCGGCCGAGCGGTACGCCGAGCCCGACCTGGCCGCCGGTCGCTCCTTCGCCCGACTGCTCGGCCTGCCGGAGAACGGGGTGGTCCGGGGCACCGCCCCGGCGGCCGGTGGTGCGACGGCGACCGGTGCGCCCGAGCCCGGCACCGAGCTGGGCAAGGTCGAGTCGTTGCCGATGATCCGGCTGGTCGACATCATGATCAGCGACAGCGACAACGTGATCGCCGAGGCGCTGGCCCGACAGGTCGCGCTGGCCCGCAACCAACAGGCCTCCTTCGCCGGCGGCGCGACGGCGATGGACGAGGTGATCGGCGAGCTGGGGCTGCCGGCCGACGAGATCAGCCTCGCCGACGGCAGCGGGCTGTCCCGTAGTAACCGGATCAGTCCGTCGCTGCTCACCGACCTGATCGCGGTGGCCGGCAACGGCGCGCACCCGGAGCTGACGGCGATCTTCGGCGGCCTCCCGGTGGCCGCCTGGTCGGGCACCCTCGACACCCGGTACTCCTCGACGGCCACCGCCGCCGGTGCCGGCGTGGTCCGGGCCAAGACCGGCACCCTGACCGGGGTGCACGCCATCGCCGGCCTGGTCACCACCCGCGACGGCCGGTTGCTCACCTTCGCCGTGCTCACCGACCAGGCCCCGGCCGGCGACCCGGAGGTCACCCGGGCGGCACTGGACCGGATCGCCGGTGCGCTGGCCGGCTGCGGCTGCCGCTGACCGGCCCGGTCTGCCGCTGCCGGTCCGCGCTGCCGCTGCCGCTGCCGGTCCGCGCTGCCGCTGCCGCTGCCGCTGCCGGTCCGCTCTGCCACCTGTCCGCCTGCCGCTGCTGTCGTCGTCCCGGCTGCTGTCGGGCGGGCCGTGCTCGTCGGGCCTGCCGTCGAGCGGAACCGGCCGGGGTGTCGCGGCGCGGGTACGGTGGGTGGCATGGCGCAGTTCGTGGACTGGGATCTGGCCGCCGCCACCGCTGGGGCGCTGAGCAAGTCGGGCCCCCGCGTGTCGTACGCGGAGGCCACCGAGGTGGTCGGCGACCTGCGCCGGCTCACCGACGAGGCGGCCGGGCACGTCGCCGACTACACGGGGCTGCGCCCCCAGGTGGCTCATCCGCCGGTCCGGGTGGTGGACCGGCGGGACTGGGCGGCCACCAACATCGCCGGCCTGCGTGAGGTGATCACCCCGCTGGTCAGCAGGCTCTCCGGTGACAAGCCGCCCGGCGTACTCACCGAGGCGGTCGGCTCCCGGCTCACCGGGGTGCAGGCCGGCACCGTGCTGGCGTACCTCTCCGGCCGGGTGCTCGGCCAGTACGAGGTCTTCTCGGCCGATCCGGGGCAACTGCTGCTGGTCGCGCCGAACATCGTCGAGGTGGAGCGGAAGCTGGGGGCGGATCCGCGCGACTTCCGGCTCTGGGTCTGTCTGCACGAGGTCACCCACCGCACCCAGTTCACCGCCGTGCCGTGGATGCGGGCGTACTTCCTCGGCGAGGTGCAGGCATTCGTGGACGCCTCGCAGGGCACCGAGCACCTGGTCGAGCGGTTGCGCCGGGGGGTGTCCACCCTCTCCGACGCGGTGAAGGATCCGGACAGCCGCACCAGCGTGCTGGACATCGTCCAGACCCCGGCGCAGCGTGCCGTGCTGGACCGGCTCACCGCGCTGATGACCCTGCTGGAGGGGCACGCCGAGTTCGTGATGGACGGCGTCGGCCCGCAGGTCATCCCCAGTGTGGAGCGGATCCGGGCGGGGTTCGACCGGCGCCGAGAGGCGGGCAACCCGCTGGAGAAGGCGATCCGCCGGCTGCTCGGCGTGGACGTCAAGATGCGCCAGTACGCCGAGGGTCGCAAGTTCGTGCACGGGGTGGTCGAGCAGGTCGGCATGGCCGGCTTCAACAAGATCTTCGGTTCGCCGCTGACCCTGCCCCGGCTGGACGAGCTGGGTGATCCGGCCGCCTGGGTGGCCCGGGTGCACGGGCCGGCCGGCGCCACCCCGACCGCCGGCTGAGCCGATGGCCGGTCGGCCCAGCCCCGTCGACCCGGTCGTGGTCGGGCGGCGCGCCTCCCGGGCCCCGCGGGGGGTGGCTCTCGCCCCATCGGTGGCCGCCATCCGGGTCGCGGTACGCCGTGCGCTGGCCGACCTGTCCGCCGACGGGCCGGTGCTGGTGGCCTGCTCGGGTGGGGCTGACTCGCTGGCCCTCGCCGTCGCCACCGCCTTCGTGGCGTCCCGGCTCGGCCGGCCGGCCGGGCTGGTGACGGTCGACCACGGGTTGCAGGCCGGGTCGGCCGAGCGGGCCGCCGCCGTGGCCGGGTGGGCCGGGCGGGTCGGGTTCGATCCGGTCGAGGCGGTGCCGGTGACGGTGGCCGGGCGTCCGGGTGGTCCCGAGGCGGCGGCCCGGCAGGCCCGCTACCAGGCGCTGGCGGACGTCGCCCGACGGCACGGGGCTGCGGCCGTCCTGCTCGGGCACACCCGCGACGACCAGGCCGAGACGGTGCTGCTGGCGCTCGCCCGGGGTGCCGGCCCGCGCGGGCTGGCCGGGATGCCCGCTCGACGGGACCTGGCCGGGGTGCCGCTGCTGCGCCCGCTGCTCGACGTGACCCGGGAGCAGACCCGCAGCGCGTGCGCGGCGCTGGGCCTGACCCCGTGGGAGGACCCGCACAACACCGACCCGTCGTACGCCCGGGCCCGGGTCCGCGCCGACGTGCTGCCGGCACTGGTCGCCGCGCTCGGTGCGGGGGTGCTGGACAACCTGGCCCGGACGGCCCGGCTGCTCGCCGCCGACACCGCTGCGCTGGACGCCCTGGCCGCCGCCGCCCTCGCCACCCCACCGACCCGGCCCGACGTGCCCCCGTGCGACGAGCACCGGCCCGCAGGAGCCCGGTCCGAGGGGCGGCGGTCCGAGGGGCTTCCGCCGGCGGGGTCGCGCACCGACGAGCCCCCGCCGGACGGGTTCCCGGGCGACGGAGGCTGGTCCGAGGGGTCGTCGTTCGACAGGCCCGGGGTGCGGGACGGCGGGGGGTTGTCCGTCGTGGCGCTGGCCGGGCTGCCCGGCGCGGTACGCAGTCGGGTGCTGCACGCCTGGGCGCGGGAGCTGGGGGCCCCGCCCGGTGCCCTCTCCCACCGCCACGTCGACGCGTTGGACGCACTGGTCACCGCCTGGCGTGGGCAGGGCGCGACGGCGCTGCCGGGCGGGGTGCGGGTCGGCCGCCGGGGCGGTCGGCTGCTGCCCGTCGACTGAGCGCGCCTCCGTGGTCTTCTCCTTGTCGACCACGACCCGCCGGGTCGGGAAGCCGGGGCGGGTCGGATCGGGTATTCATGATCGGATTGCCGTTTCGCGCATCCGTGCCGGCGTGTCGTGTCAGTCTCCGCAATCGATCATGGTGTATCGGGGCACGACGGCGGGTTCAGCCGACGGGAACGCGGTCCCGGAAGGTGGTGCGGTAGCCCTGCGGGGTGGTGCCGACCCGGCGGGCGAAGTGGTGGCGCAGGGCGGCGGCGTCGGGGAAACCGGAGCGGTCGGCGACGCTCTCCACGCTGAGCCGGGTCTCCTCCAGCAGCCGGCGGGCCAGCAGCACCCGTTGGTTGGTCAGCCAGTCGTGCGGGGTGGTGCCGGTCTCGGCCCGGAACCGGCGGGCGAAGGTACGCGGGGACATGCCGGCGCGGGCGGCCAACTCGTCCACAGTGGTCGGCTGGTCCAGGTGGCCCACCAGCCAGCTCAGCACCGGTTCCAGGGTGGGCGCATCGGGGGTGGCCGGGATCGGCGCCTCGACGTACTGGGACTGGCCGCCGTCGCGGTGCGGGGGGACC
The DNA here is from genome assembly GCF_055517075.1 of Micromonospora sp. DSM 43699. Classification (NCBI taxonomy): domain Bacteria; kingdom Bacillati; phylum Actinomycetota; class Actinomycetes; order Micromonosporales; family Micromonosporaceae; genus Micromonospora; species Micromonospora sp. DSM 43699. Next base: position 141,243 of record NZ_JBTMMT010000004.1, on the reverse strand, counting down.
ACCATCCGCCGGGCCAGCCGGGTGGCGGTGACCGAGCCGTGTTCCTGGCGGACCAGGTGCAGGCAGGCGTCGATGCCGGCGGCGGTACCGGCACTGGTCAGCACCGGTCCGTCGGCAACGTAGAGGCTGTTGCACCGGACCCGGGCCGACGGGTGCCGGCGTTGCAGCTCGTCGGCGTACTTCCAGTGGGTGGTGCACTCCCGGCCGTCGAGTAGGCCGGCCGCGCCGAGCACGAAGGCTGCGGAGCAGACGCTGAACACGTACGCCCCCCGGTCGGCAGCCCGGCGAAGTGCGGCCAGCACCACCTCCGGCACCTCGCCACCCTGGGTGTAGGCGGGGACGGCGACCAGGTCGGCGTCGTCGACCGGGGCGAGATCGGCGTGCGGGGTGAGGCCGAAGCCGGAGGCGGTGCGGACCGGACCCCCGTCGGCGGTGCAGACGGTGAACCGGTAGCCGGGGAATCCGTCCTCGGTGCGGTCGGTCCCGAACACCTCGGTGAGCACGCCGAGTTCGAAGACGGCCACCCGGTCCAACGCGATGACGGCCACCGATCGAATCATGTGACGAGGGTAACCGCAGCGGTGGCAGAAAATCGAGGGGGAGTGGCATCTCTGCCACTGTTCCGGCCCGTCCGGACGGCGGAAACTGAAGTCAGTCCGGTGCGCACCGGCGGCGAAAACCACTCAGATGATCAGAAAGTGAGCGCCGCCATGGAGTTCCTGTTGCTTCTGCTCTTCCTCGTCGTGCTGGCTGTCGCCTCGGCGTTCGGCCTGACCACCGACACCCGCGACTCCGCCGACTGGAAGCCCACCGAGGAGGGCCGCCGCTGGCGGTCCCGCGCCTGCTGAGGTGATTGCTCCCGTTGTGCCGGAAAAACCCACGGTGGGACCGCGTCGAAAGGTGCGGCCCCGCCGACGCGGGTCGTCCGGCGTACGGCAGGCTATGAGCATGGCTGACGGCTCCTGGTACGACGCCGACATCGATCACGTGATCATCTCCGAGGCGCAGATCCGCGAGAAGACCGCGGAGCTGGCCAAGCAGGTCTCCGCGGACTACGCCGGGGTCACCGACGGGCTGCTGCTCGTCTGCGTACTCAAGGGGGCGGTCATGTTCATGGCCGACTTCGCCCGCGCGCTGGGCCGGCAGGGCCCGCCCGTCGAGCTGGACTTCATGGCCATCTCCTCGTACGGCCAGGGCACCACCTCCTCCGGCGTGGTGCGCATCCTCAAGGACCTGGACCGGGACATCGCCGGCCGGCACGTGGTGGTGGTCGAGGACATCGTCGACTCCGGCCTGACCCTGTCGTGGCTGCTGCGGTACCTGGAGTCCCGGTCGGCGGCCAGCGTCGAGGTGGTGGCCCTGTTCCGCAAGCCGGAAGCGGTGAAGGTCCCGGTCCCGGTGAAGTACGTCGGCTTCGACATCCCGACCGAATTCGTGGTCGGCTACGGCCTCGACTTCGGCGAGCGCTACCGCGAGCTGCCGTACGTCGGCGTACTCAAGCCCGAGGTCTACGCCCGCGCCTGATTCCCGCCGACGTTTCGTATCGGTAGTCCCGACGTTTCGTATCGGTAGTCATCGAGCAGACGTTCAGCGGGCTCCCAGTCAACCCGACTACGGTAGGTGTCGGTGGCGTGGGGCATCTCCGCGTCCGGCACCCCGACCGCGTGACCGGGCGGGCGTGGGGCCGGTGCGTAGCTCTCCGCAACGCCGGCTGAAACCCCGGTTCGCCGTCCGCGTGGCAACGGGCAAGCTCGCTCCTCGCGTGCAGGTGGTCACGAATGTGCCCGACTGCGGGGCTCGCAAGCTCGCTCCTCGCGTGCAGGTGGTCACGAATGTGCCCGACTGCGGGGCTCGCAAGCTCGCTCCTCGCGTGCACGGTGTACCGTCGAATGACCGCGGTGCGGCAGTTTGCGCGCCTCGGGGTCGAGGCCGGCCCGCACGGCGGCTCGACGCCGCCATCGGCGGCGACACCATTCAGACGGTCAGGACGTCGATCAGGAGGATGCGGGCGCCTCGGCGCTCGACAACAGCATGGAACGTACGCGTTTCTTCCGCCGACCGGTGGTCTGGATCATCCTGGTCATCCTCGGCGCCGTTGTGCTCAGTCAGCTGTTCACCGCTGGTCCCAGCTACCACCGCGTGGACACTTCCGTTGCGCTCGACCAACTGCACACCGCCAAGATCAACAAGGTCGTCTTCCAGGACAAGGAGCAGACGCTCCAGCTCAACCTGGCCGAGAAGACCAAGTTCGGCGACACCACGACCGACCGGATCGAGGCCCAGTTCCCGTACCAGGCCGGCGAGCAGGTCTGGAACGAGGTCCTCGAGGCCAAGGCGGCCAACCGGGTCACCGGCCCGGCGGACGCCAAGGTGTCGTCCGACAGCATCTGGGTGAGCCTGCTGGTCAACCTGCTGCCCATCGCGCTGCTCGTGCTCCTGCTGCTGTTCTTCATGTCGCAGATGCAGGGCGGCGGCTCCCGGGTGCTCAACTTCGGCAAGTCCAAGGCGAAGATGATCACCAAGGACACCCCGAAGACGACCTTCGCGGACGTGGCCGGGGCCGAGGAGGCGGTCGAGGAACTCCACGAGATCAAGGACTTCCTCCAGAACCCGGCGAAATACCAGGCCCTGGGCGCCAAGATCCCGAAGGGCGTGCTGCTCTTCGGCCCGCCCGGTACGGGTAAGACGCTGCTGGCCCGCGCCGTCGCCGGCGAGGCCGGGGTGCCGTTCTACTCGATCTCCGGCTCCGACTTCGTCGAGATGTTCGTCGGTGTCGGCGCCAGCCGGGTCCGCGATCTCTTCGAGCAGGCCAAGGCGAACGCCCCGGCGATCGTCTTCGTCGACGAGATCGACGCCGTCGGCCGGCACCGTGGCGCCGGCATGGGCGGCGGCCACGACGAGCGTGAGCAGACCCTCAACCAGCTGCTCGTCGAGATGGACGGCTTCGACACCAAGGGCGGCGTCATCCTGATCGCCGCCACCAACCGGCCGGACATCCTCGACCCGGCGCTGCTGCGTCCGGGTCGCTTCGACAGGCAGATTCCGGTCGACGCACCCGACATGGAGGGCCGCAAGGCGATCCTGCGGGTGCACGCCAAGGGCAAGCCGTTCACGCCCGACGTCGACCTCGACGCGGTCGCCCGGCGTACCCCCGGTTTCTCCGGGGCCGACCTGGCCAACGTGATCAACGAGTCCGCGCTGCTCACCGCGCGCAAGGAGCAGCGGGCGATCAGCAACGACTCGCTCGAGGAGTCGATCGACCGGGTGATCGCCGGGCCGCAGCGCCGGACCCGGGTGATGAGCGACCAGGAGAAGAAGATCACCGCGTACCACGAGGGTGGGCACGCGCTGGTCGCCTGGGCGTTGCCGCACGCCGCACCGGTGCACAAGGTGACGATCCTGTCCCGGGGTCGTTCGCTGGGGCACACCCTGGTCCTGCCGACGGAGGACAAGTACACCCAGACCCGGGCCGAGATGATCGACACCCTGGCGTACGCGCTGGGTGGCCGGGCCGCCGAGGAGCTCGTCTTCCACGAGCCCACCACCGGCGCCGGCAACGACATCGAGAAGGCCACCCAGTTGGCCCGCGCGATGATCACCCAGTACGGCATGAGCTCGAAGCTCGGCGCGATCAAGTACGGCACCAGCGGGGACGAGCCGTTCCTCGGCCGCAACATGGGCCACGAACGGGACTACTCCGACTCGGTGGCCGCCGAGATCGACGGCGAGATGCGGGCCCTGATCGAGTTGGCCCACGACGAGGCCTGGGAGATCCTGGTGGAGTACCGGGACGTCCTGGACAGCATGGTCCTGGAGCTGATGGAGAAGGAAACCCTCTCCACCGCCGACATGGCCCGGATCTGCTCCCGGGTGGTCAAGCGCCCGCCGATGGCCCCGTACAACGGCTTCGGCAAGCGTCTGCCCTCCACCGAACCGCCGGTGCTCACCCCGGCCGAGAAGGAGAAGCTCAAGGCGCAGGCGACGGCCGACGGCATCTCCGTCGGCGGCTCCTCGAACAACTCGGACGGTCTACGCTGAACACCGACGCCGCGGCCAGCCCCGACAACTCGGGGCTGGCCGCCTCGTCCACCGAGCCCGGTGACGAGACGCTCGACTACGTCGCCGCCAGGCTGATCAGCGGCAAGCTCAACGGCCGTCCGATCGAGGACACCATGGACCTCGGCCGGATCGAGAAGGCGGTTCGGGAGATCCTCATCGCGGTCGGGGAGGACCCCGACCGGGACGGCCTCCAGCAGACCCCGGCCCGGGTCGCCCGGGCGTACGCCGAACTCTTCGCCGGCCTCCGGGTCGACCCGGCCCAGGTGCTCAGCACCACCTTCGAGGCCAACCACGAGGAGTTGGTGCTCGTCCGGGACATCGACGTGATGAGCCTCTGCGAGCACCACCTGCTCCCGTTCCGGGGCAGCGCGCACATCGGCTACATTCCCGGCCCCGACGGTCGGATCACCGGCCTGTCCAAACTGGCCCGGCTGGTCGAGGTCTTCGCCCGCCGTCCGCAGGTGCAGGAGCGACTCACTTCGCAGATCGCCGACCTGCTGATGAGCAAGCTGCAACCGCGCGGTGTCATAGTGATACTCGAATGCGAGCACATGTGCATGGCGATGCGCGGCATCCAGAAGAGCGGCGCCAAGACCATCACCTCGGCCGTGCGCGGGGTGCTCCAGCACGACGCGAAGTCCCGCGCCGAGGCGATGTCGTTGATCATCCCGCGCTGACCCGCTGACCCGCTGAACGCCGTCGACCGGGCGGCGCGTCTGGTCAGCCGGCCAGCAGCGCCAGCATGATTCCGGCGGCGGTCAGCACCGCCGGCACCAGGCAGGTCAAGAGCCCCAGGCGAGGGGTGCGGTCCCACCGCCCGTCCGGCCCCGGTGGGAACAGCCGACCCACCCCCACCCAGCCGGCCGCGAAAGCCGCCGCCGGCATCGGCAGACCCACGAGCAGCGCCGCCACGCTCACCGGTCCGGTACCGGTCGCCAGGAACAACACCAGCTGTACCACCGGCACGACAAGCGCCAGCGGCCCGTACACCAGCAGGTTGCGCAACCGGGGTGGCCAGGCCGCCGGACGCAGTGGACCGGGTGCCGCCAGCGCCGCGTCGGCACCCTCCACCCAGCGCTGCGCGGTCCGCAGGCCGGTCAGCACCGCCGCCGGACCGCCCGCCATCGCCCGGCCGGCCTCGGCGAGTTCCGGCGGCGTCGGAGCCAGCGACATCGCCGGTACGCCCAACTCCCGCAGCCGGGCCTGCTGCGGCACCAACCTGGCGCGTACCTCGGTCAGCTCCGCGCGGGCCGCCTCCACGGCGCGGGACTGTGCGGCGGCGGCCGTCGCCGCACCCCGGCGTACCCCGTCGAGTTGGCGGGCGGCGGCCAGGTAGTCGGTCCAGGCGGCGGCTACCGACGGGGCCGGTTCACCACCGGTCCGCTGCTGGACCGGCACCACCGTCACCGCGTCGTCGATGCTCACGCCCGGTCCTCCTCGCGGTCGGTCCTGCCCGGTCCTGCCTCCCGTCGCCCTGGCCGGCTCCCCTCGTCACCGGTCACGGCCGGCCTGCCGTCGGTCGGCCGGGCCGGGGTCGGCCCGCTGCCGGAGGGGTTCGGGTTCGCCGTCCGTGGGTCACGTCTGATCCGCCTCGTAGGCGAACGGCACCAGCACGGTGCCATGGTCGTCGGGGGAGTCCCAGAGGACCACCCGGTCCGGTCGGGGACGCCACTGCACCGGCCGCCCGAAGACCGGGGCCAGTTGGGCACCCGGCACGTCGACCGCGGCGACCGCGGCCAACTTTCCGACCTCGCCGTCCGGCTCCACCAGACCGGCGAACGGCGGCACCGTCCGCCACCAGCCCAGCAGGTGCCGACCCTCGGGCGGACCCTCCCGCAGCAGCGTGCGCAACCTGTCCGGCGGCACCTCCCGCACCGACGGCGCGTCCACCCCGAACACCACCAGATAGATCGGGCCGGCACCGTTGCCCACCGTGAGGAACTCCGGTCCGTTCACCGTCGACACCCGCTGGCGCTCGCCCAACTCGGCGGCGAGCTCGGCAGCCAGCGGGGCGGACCCCTCGGCCAGCGCGGCGATCACGAACTCCGCGGTACCCGGCGGATGGTGCGCGGCGGTACTCCGCGCAGCCGTCACCAACAGGGCCGCCGCCGCCACGCCCGGGCCCAGGACGGCCAGGTTCCGTCCCGCCACCGGACCCAACGGCACGGCCACGGTCGTCCGGGCCACGTCCACCGCCCGACCCAGCAGAGCCGCCGGAGCGCCGGAGCGGCCGGCCACGGCAGCCCGCCACCGTGGATCGTTACGCAGTAACGGCCGGGCCCAACCGGCGAACACCACAGGCGGTGCGGCACCCTCCGGCCGCGCCGTGAACAGTCGATGCCGCAGCCGCTCGACCACCTCCGGTGCGTCGTGCGGGTCGGGGAACCGGACCAACCGCTCGTGCCCGCGCGTGGCGCCGCGCGGCCCACCCAGTCCACCAGCGGTGTTCACCACCGCGCTGCCCACCGCCAGGCCGGCGGCGGCGTCGTTGGTCGGCATCAACACCGCGCTGCCCCCGGCGAGCGCCACCCGCACCGGGAACTGCCCCAGCACCGAGTCCCGGGGTGCCGGCCCCGCGCCGACGCCCAGGTCACCCGCGCCGGCCAAGACCAGGTGTACGCCGTACCCGCGCCCCGACCGGGCCAGGCCGTCCAACCGGGCCAGCACCTCGGCCGCCACCGGCTCCCGGTCTGACAGCAGCAGGGGGACATTGTCGATGACACAGACGATGCGCGGCAGCATCTGATGATCGCGCAGCTCCGCGAAACGCTGACCGCCGGCCCGCGCCGCCGCCTCCTGCCGCCGGTGGATCTCCAGCAGCAACTGGTCGAAGAGATCCCGGACGTACTCCGGGTCGGCGGCCATTCCCGCCGCGCGGACCTGCGGCAGCCACGATCGGTCCCGCTCGGTCTGGAGGAACTCCACGAACGACTCGCCGTTGCCCAGGTCCACCAGGTACAGGGCCAGCTCGTCCGGGCCGTACCGGGCGGTCAGGCCGAGCAGGGCGTTGGTCAGGAACGCCGAGCGGCTCGCATCCGACCGGCCGCTGACCAGCCAGTGCGGGGTCAGCTCGGTGAAACCCACGGTGACCGGCCGGCCGCTGGCATCCCCGACGGGGGTGGACAGGCCGTCGGCCGACGTGGCCGTCCACAACTGCGCGTCCTCGGGCGGCAGAAGCTCGGCGAGGCCCAGCCGGGAACCCGCCTCCACCTGGTCGGCCAGCCGACGACAGACCGCCCCGATCAACTCCGGGCCAGGATCCTCGTCGACGAGGACCGGGCAGTTCAGCCCACCGGGGGCATCGGGGCCCGGCCCGCTGAACGGACTGCCCGGCGGGTCACCCACCAGCGCGTACGAGGTACGCAGCCGTACCGGCGTCGCCTGCGGCAACGGCGGCCGGCCAGCGGCCGGCCAGCCGGCGACCACCAGGTGCAGACCGGCACCTCTACCCCGCTCAGCCAGCGCCACGATCCGGTCCAGGTCGCTCGGAGCGGTCGACTCGGGCAACCCGGCGATCACCAGCAACAGCGTCCGGTCATGTCGGCGGGGTCGTCCGCTCCCCGGGGAGACCCACTGCTCGGCCTCGGTGAGCACCGTCCGCAGCCCGGCCACATCGGTCACCGGCGGCGGCAGCAGACCCGCATCGGCAAGCGCCGCGAACGGTGCGAAGGTGCCGGCTCCGCAGGCTTCCGGCCCGGCGATGGTGCGGGTGCTCGTGCCGTCCGTTCCAGTGGTGGTGCCGGTGGCTGCCCTGTCCGCTCCGGCGGCGGTGCGGGTGGTGGTCCTGTCCGCTCCGGTGGCGGTGCGGGTGGTGGTCCTGTCCGCTCCGGTGGCGGTGCCGTCGACGCCGCGGACCAGCAGACAGCCCGCCGGGGCAGCCGCCAGCAAGCGCAGCAGTACGGCCCGAAGCAGGCCGTTCACCCGGGGATCCTGGACGTCCGCGTCGAGCGTCAGATGCCCCGAACCGAGCAATGGCACCAACGCCGGGAAACGGGCGTCCTCCAGCGGTGCGGCCGTACCGATCCGGACGAAGGAGGGGTTCTCCTCGCCACACGGGGCATCTGCCGGCAGGTCCTCCAGAACGGCGCCGGCCCAACCCGGGGCGAGCAACGCGGCAGCGGAACGCAACCGGTCCGCCAACTCGTACTGGCGGCGCTGGTCGGCGGGGGCCGGGCGGATCTCGTCGAGGACCCCGGCGGCAGCGGTGGCGGTGGCCGCGGCACGGCGGTGCAGGGCAGCGGCGCGGTTCGTACGAGCCCTCGGACCGGCCACCGCGTCCACCCCTCTTTCCGAGGTTGGAAACCTCCCCGACTGCAGACCGTATCCCAGCCGGGGCCGCTGCCACGGGAAGCGCGACGGCGATGCGCCGGGCTTGTCGTGAATGACGACGAACTCTCACCTCGCGAGATCATCCTGTCACGATCCGCAGCTTCCGGGGCATTGGGTACGAGGCGCTCAGCCGATAGCCTCAGGGGGTGGAATCAGTGCAGCCCCCCGCCGGTTCCCAGGTGTCCCGTGTACCGGCGCAGCGGACCCCGCCGGACCAGTCGGCACCCCCTGTGCCGCTGCCAGTGCCGCAGCGTCCCCCCCGCCGGCTTCGGACCGCTCTCACTGTCGTCGCCGGCGTGCTGGCGTTGCTCTGCGTGGGGGGCGGAGTGGCTGGCTACGTGCTGTACGAGCGAGCCGCCACCCCCGACCGAAGCGCCCCCGACGTCGTGGTGGACAACTACCTCCGTGAGTTCCTGGTCAATGAGAACGACACCCGCGCAGAACTCCTCGTGTGTGGAAATGCGGAACTTGATGCAGTAGAGGCTCTTCGCGACGAGTTGCGGCAGCGGGAAATCAACTTCAGGGTGGTAGTTAGGGTTAGCTGGGGCCCATTGACTAGGATCAATACCCAAGAGGGTGAGTCTGTTGCAACTACGCTGATCATTGCGGGCTCGTCCAATGGTCAGCAGCGGAGTAGTCGCCGCGAAGATTGGACGTTCGATGTCCAGGATGTCCAGGACGGTTGGCGAGTCTGCCGAGCGCGCAAGTCAGCCTGACCGATTACTCGACCCACAGCAGGTGGACCGGTACCTCCAATGTGGTGGGTGGCTGCCCGCGCCAAGCCCAGCGGTACCAATCCAGTTCCGGAGTGACCCGGACGCAGATGTCGCCGTCGGCGCCCGAATAGGACTCGGTCACCGCGCGTAGGTCACGGTGCTCGACGGAGTCCTCGACGTGCACCACTCGACGGCCACTGACCGCATCCGTCTCGAAGACCGGTGTGGGGGACCGATGCGTCGGTCCGTCCAAGGAAACCAGTTGAATGGCATTCTCACGCGTAGGGGCGGTGAGCGCGGGCCGGTCGGCCAGGGTCTCCACCCACACTCTTTCCACCGGAACGAGCGGGGCGAAGACCTCCACCTGATCGGCCTCCGCCCGATACCACTCGTGTTCCGGGATGATCGGCACATAGGTGCGACTGCCCTGTACCACCCGCTCGTCGGCGCGCAGGTCCCCCCGCCACCCGAGGCCGGGAAGTCCGACGAGGACGCGGCGGCCGCGCAATTCGACCCTGCCTGTGGCGGGAACGATCTCGATCGGTCGTGGTGGTAGCGGTGCCCAGTCGGGCTGACCGGCGAAGGGATCCGGCAGCGGTCCATTCATCGTTCTGGCAGCCTCATGCCGACCCGTTTAGCGGTGCTCCCCGCTGTCGCATGAACGGCACCGGATTGATCCCGCCGGTGAAGCTGCGGTTACCGTCGACGTGTACCTCGAAGTGCAGATGTGGGCCCGACGAATTCCCACTGCTGCCCACCAGCCCGATGACATCACCCGCTTTCACGAGTTGCCCGGGGACCACCCGAGGTTTCTCGATCATGTGACAGTAGCGGCTCACGTAACCGCCAGCGTGCAGGATATCGACGAACCAACCGCATCCGCCCTTACCGGGAAACCCGTCGACATCGCAGTTACGCACTCCATTGTGGTCAGGGTCGCAGCGTGCGACGAGCACTCGGCCGGTAGCCGCGGCATGGATCTCGGTTCGCTTGCGGGCGCCGATGTCCACTCCGTTGTGGCGCGGCCGGCTCGCGGTACGGAACCCGGAGCCGACGCCACCGCTGATCGGTGCGGTCCAGCCGGAGGCGGCGATGGTCCGCGCGGAAGCCTGGTCGCAGACCGTGCGGTCGGCGATCTGCACCGTCCGAGCGGCACCACCGGCGAGAGCGTTGACGATCTGACTCGCAAGGTCCTCGTGCTTCGCGTAAGCGTCAGGATAGGCGCTGATCTGTACCTTCTGTGCTGCCCGGCTGAGTGACATCCGATCCCAGCCGTCGACCTTCAGCAGCTTCTCGTAGAACTTGCGGGCGGCATAGTCGGGGGACATCCGTTCCACGACGGTGCCCCAGCCGGCTCGCTGCTGGAATAGGCCGACGGAGTCGTGGTCCGAGCCGACGCCTTCGTTCGGGATTCCGCGGGAGCCGGCGACCGTGCTGTTGGACAAATTCCGCAGCGCTGACTCCTGCATCGCCGTGGCAACCGCGATCACCCACCCCCGGGGTGGCACCTTCATCTTCTGGCCAACCTTGATGATGATCGCCGCGTTACGCAGCTGACTGTCCCCGTATGCGGACATCCGAGGCATCTTTCCGGTCACGTTGACTCGGTGCTCGTCCTCGCACTGCTGCTCGTTGGACACCAGGCTTTCCTGGTTCCCGCCGAGATTCGTGAGGAAGAACGCCGCGCTGCCACCACCGCAGCAGAGAAGTGCGAGGGCGCCTGTCAATGCGGCGGCGACGGCACCGATTCGGAACCGGCGGCGAGGCAGTTCCCCCGTGCCCGGCGTCTCGGCAGTCATTCCCGCTCCCAGTCCACGGCATCCACCAACCAGCGGCCGTCGGGCGCAACCAGCTCCAACCGCAGCCTTCCGCTCTCCAACGGAACCAACACCTCGGCGAATATCGCCGTTCGAGGTCGGAGCGTCGGGGAACCGGTGACCTTCTCGTCCGGCACCCCGGTTGGGTCGGCGTCGGTCAGCTTCTCGGTGAGTGCGGAGGTGGAAAGCGGCCGGAGGGCCGACTGCCACTGCTCCGCTGTGGTGGCGGGTCCGCCGAGCCAGGCGGTGGTGAACCGGGTCGCCGTCTGCTCGGGGGTCAACTCGCCGGGTCGGGTACGGGGCGACTCCGGAACCGGGGTGGTGATGACACCGTCGTCGCCCTCCTCCGGGTCGACAGTTGTTATGGGTTCACGAGGGCGGCTGCTCAGTCCCGCCGTGAGGTCACTGGGACCGGATACCAGACGGGCCGCGCTGATCACACCGAGTACCAGCACGGCGATCGCGAGTGCGATGCCGAGCCGGGATCGGACCAGCCGCCTGAAGAGGAACTCAACTGCTCGTCGCATCACGATCACCTGGCCTCGGAGCGTACCCGGGGAGTGGGCTTCGGCGTTGGTGCCGCGGAGTCGGGGCGGTAGACAACGAACGAGGGAGTCTCCTCCGGCGAATCCGGCTCGGTCCAAGCCGCCGCCGATCGCTGACGAGGGCGGGGCGCGGCCGTGGGGCGGCCGTTCTCGCGCTTCGGCGGGACCGGCTCGGCGTCCTCAGCGCGCTCCTGTCCATCCGGCCGTTCCCGCGGAGCGGGTGTGCTGACCGTGGAGTGGCTCGGATCTTCCCGCCGGGCCTCGGGCCGCAGACCCGCCGGTTCCAGCGCTGTTCCCCGCCGTCGAGTGTTCTTCGGTTCGGCCGTGCCACCGGGCTCGGCGACGTCGAGTCGGGCGGCGACCCGCATGTCCCGGAAGAACCGGCGGTGCCACGACCCGGCGGAGCTGACCGCCTCACCGCCGTCCTTGCCACCCAACTGCGTGATCCGTCGATATGGCCGAAGAAGTAACCAGCCGACAACACCACAGAGCCAGACCAGCACCACCTGGAGCCAACCCGGCAGGGTGGGCGTACTCATGATCAGGTCGACGGCGAACAGGTAGATCGCTGCTCCGGTGCCGAAGATGGCGATGTTGAAGACAGCGGCGACCACGGCGTTCGCCAACCGCCGCAAGCCGGCGCTGGCCGGACGGAGTAGCCCGATCGTGCCCAGGATCGGCGCCGCGATGACCGCCCAACGGAAGATCATGAAACCGAGCAGCACCAGCAGGGAGGCGGTGAGGTCGAACATGGCGAAGAGCAACGAGGCGAGCACCGCGATGAATCCGGAGCCGATCCGGTCCATGTCCCGGCTGCCCTGGAGGTACTCGTAGGCTTCCGGATCCTCCAACTTGATCTGTTCGGCGACGGTCATCCACTGCTGCTGCTTGGCTTTGACTGTCGCATCCCGGGTTGCCGGATTCTGCCGGAGCTTCTCCGCCTCTTCCCAGGAGAGGGACTTGGCGTCGTAGAGGGCTGCCCCGTACTTCTTCGCAGTCTCGCTGTCCGCCGAGCCCAGGACGCCACGTAACCAGTTGCGGTACAACATCGACTCGGTGGCGGTGTCGCTGGCCCGGACGGCAGGAGGGCGGCTATCTTTGCATGCATCCGGATTGGGGTCATCGCACTGATCTACCGGCGTGTCACGAGCTGCCGGACCGATAGCGTCGTGTACGACGCCCAGCGAGGTGATGAGTGTGCCGTCGGCTATATTGGCGGACTTCACCGGCCAGGCCGCGAGCGCGGTCACCGCGACCATCACGAGGAGCGCCCAGCCTGCGGTGGTCATGGCGTTGCTCATGTCTGACTGGCGGGAGCGCCACAGCAGATAGAGGCCCACCACGCAGAGCGTCACGATGCCGAAGACGCTGAACACCTTCTGGTAGACGGCCTTGGTAGCCTTGTCCACCAGCGGGTCGGCCCAGTTCCACATCGACCGAGGGTCCCAGGCGCGCTCCCGCAGTGCGTTCGAGGCACCCACCACTGCCGTGGCCATCATAAGCTCGCCGTTGGCGACTGTCGTGGTGAACTTGTAGTCCGGATGCAGGACGGCGGAGGCACAGCCTCCCTCCACGTCGTACGTATTGAAGCTGTATCCGGCGTAGCCGTAGTCGCTGTAGAGGCCCTTCGGTCCGGGGAGTTTCGACGCATCGGGTCGAGAGGCGAACCAGCCGGCCAGTCCGGAGTCCGGGGCCGAGGGAACCGGCGGCTTGCGGCAGTCCACCTCGGTCTCGCTGACCTGCTTCAGCTTGGAGACGCAGGCGCGGAAGTCGACCTGCCACTCCTTGGTGGTGCAGAGGTCCGCGGCGGCCTGCGCCGTTACAGGCGGACCGGCGTACGCCGGTGTGGCCCCGACCACCGGCCAGGCGATCGTGGCACCGGCGAGTACGCCGAGTGCGAGGAGGAGCGCCGTGATCCGTGCCCGGGTCCTCGCCATTGTCACGCCTCCAGATCAGCCAGGACGGTCGGCAGTATCCCGGCGGCCTGGGCGACCGCGGCGGGGGTGGTGTCGAGATGGTCCAACAGCCCCTCGACGTACGACACGTCCACCCGGACCTTCTGCACCCGGCCGTCCACGTCGCGCATGACGAATTCGCGGAAGCCGAGCCGGGTGGCGGAGGTGGTGTCGACGGCGGAGAGAGAGGCCAGGGTGGCCTCGTAGCCGTCGTCGACCGGGACCCGGAGCAGCCGGAGGGCCTCGGAGGCGATCTCGGTGTCCTCGGCGATCCGGCCGACGAAGACGGTGGAGACGAGGTTCTGGACGTCGAGGCCGAGGATGTCCTTCGGGTTCTGCGAGGCGACCAGGGCGGCGAGGTTCCACTTGCGGGAGTCGCGGGCGAGTCGGACCAGGAAGGAGCGGCCGGAGCGCCAACCCTCCATGAAGTGCGCCTCGTCGAGGCCGACGAGCTTACGGGACGACATCGAACCGCCGTAGCAGCGGCGTACGGCGAGGCGGTGCGCGGTGTGCAGCATCGGCAGCGCCAACGCCTCCTCGGCCGACCAGTACTCGCGTTCGATCTTGAGGTCGGGCAGTCGGAGGCCGGCCATGGTGATCACGGTGAGCGCCGCGTCCGCGCCGAGCAGCCCTTCCGGCGGGCGGCCGAAGAAGAGCATGGCCAGCGGCATCTCTGCGGTGTCCAGCAGTAGGTTGGCCAACTCCCGGCCTGCGTCGTCGTCGAGCCCCTGCAGGCAGGTGACGACGTCGTCCAGGGTGGACTTCTCCTCGGCCGGCACCTGGCGTACCGCGTGTCGGAACAGGGTGGCGGTGGACGCCTCCCGGGCCACCTGCGGCGGCACCAGCATCATGCAGATGTCCTGCACCAGCATGCGTCGCTCGGCCCGGGCGTTGGAGACCGCGATCTCGAACTCCCGGTCGCCCGCCGCGCCGGTGGCGAACTCGCTGCGCAGCGGGGTGGGGATGAGCGCGTAGGGGGCCAGTGTCCCCGGTTCCGAGCCGGTCAGGTTGAGCACCCGGGCGTAGGGCTTGAGCTCGGGCATGGCGCAGAGGCGGGCCAGCGGCCCGGAGGGGTCGAGCAGGGTGACCTGCACACCCCGGCGGGCGGCCAGGTAGCCGAGCGCACCGAGCAGCGTCGACTTGCCACCACCGGGTTCGGCGACGAAGACGGCGAGCCCGGAGCGTTCGCGTACCTCCATCGGGAAGTGCAGGTCGAGGAAGACCGGCCGGCGGCAGGTGCCGGCGGTACGCCCGATCAGGTCGCCCCGGCGGTCGCCGACGGTGGAGGCCGCCTGGGGGAGCGCGGCGGCCAGCAGCGGGACCGGCATCCGGCGGACGTAGCCGGTGTTGGCGATCGGCTCGCCGGGGATGAACTCCCGGGCCAGCCAGTCCTGGTTCTTGGGGTGTTGCAGGGAGATGCGCAGCTCCCGGGAGTAGAGCTGGATGAGCCGGCGGGCCCGTTCCATGCACTCCTCGCGGGTCCGGCCGCCGACGGCGATCCGGTGCCAGCCGTGCGCCCGGGCGGAGTCCACCGGCAGGCCGGTGGTCATCTCGTCGCCGATCACCAGCGCCCGCTTGGCGAGCCGTTCCAGCTCGGGTGGGGCGTCAATGCCGTGCTCGGCGTAGTCGAGCTGCTGCGAGCGGATCATCCGTAACCGGTGTTCGAGGTTACGGAAGGAGTCACCGGAGCCGAGGATGTCGACCCGGGTGGAGATCTCCATCGGCCAGGGCAGCCGCTCGTGGAAGTGCAGCCAGGGTTCGTGCCGTTCCGGGATCTCCAACGGTTCCATCCGGCCGACCGCGAGTACGGCGACGTGTCGTTCCTCGCCGGTCATCCGGTTGACCAGCTTGACCGTGGTGCCGTACGGGGTGCGGTAACGCTCGACCTGTTCGGTGAGGGCGAGCAGGTCACCGCGTTCCCACCGGCCGTTGGTCACCGGGGAGAGCGTGCCGGGTGGGGCCATGCAGAGGGCGACCGAGCGGTAGAGCAGCCACTCCAACTCCTGCGCGGTGACCCGCCGGCCACGCATGCCGAAGCTGCCCAGCACCTCGTCGAACTGCTCGACGGTGCGACCCAGTTTGCGGCGCTCCCCGTCGGCGGTGCCCTTGCCGAAGGCCCGCAGCAGCCGTTCGGTGAGGGAGTCACCGAGTGAGCGACGGGCGAAGGTGACCCCCAGGTAGGTCTGCCCCTCGGCGTGGTTGACCGACATCAGGTGCTGCTGGGCGGCGACCAGGTGGTCGGCCCAGCCGGGTGTGCCGGGGACGTCGGGCAACGGTGCGGCGGTGTGCGCGTCGATGGTGCGGGCCCACTCGTCGGCGGGGAACGGCCGGGTGGTGCGGCGCAGGTGCAGCCGGAAACCGGCCAGGCCGGCGTACTGCTCGGAGATGGCGGAGAGCAGCGCCTCGCGTTCGGCGTCCGGGCGGAACGCCCACCGGACCTCGGGGAGCCAGTACCAGGCGGTGACCGTGTTGGGGGTGAAGGTCAGGTGACCGGCTATCTCGGTGATCGCCAGCTCGATCGAGGGATCCCGGTCACCGAACTTGATCTTCGGTGCGCGTACCCGGACCGGCTTGGTGGGCGTGTTGCGGCGGCTCGCCGCGCGCTCTCTCGGCGCGGCCAGTTCCCGGGAACCGGGGTCGGCGGGTTCGGGCCGGTCGGGCTCGACGAGTTCGCGCCGGACCGGCTCGGCGGTCAGCGCGCCGATCGGGGCGGTCACGGCCTCCACCCGGAGCGGCTCGGGCGTCTCCGGCCAGGCCGACTCGACGGGCTCCGGCCAGGCCGGCTCGACACGTTCGGGCCAGGCCGGCGCGGACTCCACCGGGGTCGGCCGCGGCCCGGCCGTCGGCAGCCCTTCCCGTCGGGCCTGCTCGGCGCTGTGCTGCCGCGCGACCTCGGCAGCCTCGCGTCGGCCGCGTTCCGCAGCCTCGTTCCGGGCTGCTTCGGCCGTCACACGGCGGGTGTCTTCGAGTGCGTCGCGTCGCGCCGTCTCGGCGGCCTGGCGTCGGGTCGCTTCGCTCGCGTCACGACGGGCGCGTGCGGCGGCTTCGCGCTGCGCCGCCTCGGCGGCCTCGCGCCGGGCCTGCTCGGCGGCCTCGCGCCGGGCCTGCTCGGCGGCCTCGCGGCGGCTCAGTTCGGCGGCTTCTTCGCGCTGGGCCTGCACGACCGCCGCACGCCGGGCTGCTTCGGCGGTCTCGCGTCGGGCCTGCTCGGCGGCCGCACGCCGGCTGCGGTCGGCTGCTTCCCGGGCCCGCTCGGTGGCCTCCCGGCGGGCCCGTTCGGCTGCCTCCCGGGCGGTGAGCGGTTCGCCCACGTCGGGGGGGAACAACTCGGCCGGGACGATGCGGCGTGGTGCCCGCTGCGGCGGCTCGGCGGCTGGAGCCGCCGCAAGGCGGTCGCCCTGCTGGTGGGGAACCCGGGTACGGGTGGACCGTTCGGTCGGCGGGGCGGCCTCGATGGCCGCCGGGGGCGCCTGCGCCTCGATGGCCGCCGGCGAGGTCGGTACGGCCGACTGGTGCGGGATGGCCGGGTGCTCCCGGCCGGTGCCGCGCCGCACGGGGGTGCCGGGCGAGGGGGACGCACCGGGGCGTGGACCGCCGCCGAAGAGGTCGAGGAAGGGGGAGTCGATGTCGGTGCCGTCACCGACCAGCATCGGCGCGGCGGAGACCGGCTCGACCGGGGGCGTGCCACGGCCGGGGGAGGGTCGGGGTGCCTGGAAGACACCTACCCCGCCCTGGCCCGGGCCCGTGAGCAGGGCCGGGTCGTACGGCTCGTCGTCCGGCAGCTCCTCCTGGGGGTAGTCGAACGACCGCGCACGGTTACCGTGCGGGGCGCCGTGTCGTCCGGCCGGGAAACCCGGCGTGGAAGAGCGACTCATTCGACCGCCTCACCCATCTGGTCCGACTGCCCGATGCGGGTACGCCCGGTCATGCCAGTTCCTCCCGGATCCTGATCCGGCTGCCGACCAGGCGGGGATCCCGCAGTTCGGCGGCCGGCTCCCGGGTGCGTCGCCAGTCGGTGAGGGCGGTGCGGATGACCATCCGCGCCGGCCGGTCCGGGTCGACGTACCGGAAGATGAACGAGGTGCTCACGATGGCGAGCGCGATCTCCCAGGCGGGGAAGAGCTCGACCTGCAACGTGAACAACCAGTGGATGAACATGTAGAGGGGTACTAGCAGCATGAACAGTCCGTACTGGGCGTACGGCAGGTGGACCGGAAGGGTGTAGCCGGGCGGCCCGAGGTAGACCAGGCGTGCCCGGTAGATGTCGTCGTCGGTGCGCAGCCGCATGTCTCGCCCGCGCCTATTCGAAGATCAGGTCGATCAGGTAGTCACCGATGAAGAAGAGTGTGGCCGCGCCGGCGATGAAGGCCAGCCCGACGATCGCGATGGCCGAGCTGGTGAGCACCTTGGAGATCTCGCCCCGGCTGGCCCGGCCGATGAAGATGACCCCGAGGACGGCGAGCAGGATGGGCGCGATCTTGCTGGCGAAGAAGGTGACGACACTGTTGGTGTCGATGCCCTTGGGGGCCGGTTCGGCGAGCGGCGCCGTCGCCAGGGTGTGCAGCACCTGAGCGACGCCGGACGACGTCGTCTCCATGAGCTCGTAGGCGATCACTGGAACCTCCCCATAACGCGGCCGGCGGTGCCGCGGTGGTGCAATAGGCAAGCCTGGCGGGAAATGTGCTCACTGTGCGCAGCGCGAATGACGTCGTGCTGTTTTCTCACCACGGAGAGTGGCGAGATTTGGGGGGATTTTCCCGCTTTGGCCCTCCCTCCACGCCTCGCCACCTCTTGATGCTGGGCAATTCCACAGCGTACGGGCCGCCCTCCTTTGCGACAAGCCGCGAAGAGTCGACCCGATTCGACCTCGGTGACCGATCGTACACCTGTTCTAATGAGCACGTCAGCCCCGCTGCCGGGTCGGCCGGCGGGGGTCCTCGGAGCGGTGCGGCGCGACCGGTACCGTCTAGTCGTGACCGATCTGGTACGGGCGCAGGACCCGGTGGTGATGGGCGTCCTCAACGTCACGCCCGACTCCTTCTCCGACGGTGGCCGGTACACCGATCTCGATGCCGCAGTCGCACACGGGGTGCGACTGCACGACGAGGGCGCGCACCTGGTGGATGTCGGCGGTGAGTCCACCCGACCGGGTGCCGACCGGGTCGACCCACGGACCGAGGTGTCCCGGGTCCTGCCGGTGATCCGGGAACTCACCGCCGCCGGGGTGCCGGTCAGCATCGACACCACCCGGGCACCGGTGGCCGAGGCGGCCGTCGGCGCAGGCGCCGCGGTGGTCAACGACGTCTCGGGCGGGCTGGCCGATCCCGACATGGCAAGGGTGGTCCGGGACGCCGGCTGTCCCTGGGTGCTGATGCACTGGCGGGGGCACTCGCGGGGAATGCGCGAGCTGGCCCGCTACACCGACGTGGTCGCCGACGTCCGGGCCGAACTGGCCCAGCGGGTCGACGACGCGCTGGCCGCCGGGGTGGCCGCCGACCGGCTGGTGATCGACCCGGGGCTCGGCTTCGCCAAGACCGCCGCGCACAACTGGGAGATCAGCGCCCGCCTGCCGGAGCTGATCGACCTCGGCCTCCCCCTGCTCTTCGCCGCCAGCCGCAAGTCCTACCTGGGCCGCCTGCTCGCCGCCCCGGACGGCACCCCACGGGACACCGACGGCCGGTCGGCCGCCACCGTCGCCACCAGCGTGCTCGCGGTGGCCGCAGGAGCCTGGGGGGTACGCGTGCACGACGTCCGGAGCACCGTCGACGCGCTCGCCGTCTGGTCGGCCACCGGCCGTCCCCGGCTCGCCGCCCTGGAAGTCATCGGAAAGGACCCGGCCCACGCGGGTCGAGGAGGGGAAGGTCGATGACCGACCGGATCGCCCTGACCGGGCTACGGGCCCATGGCCGGCACGGCGTCTACGACTTCGAGCGCGCCCAGGGTCAGGAGTTCGTGGTCGACGCCGTCCTCGAACTCGATCTCACCCCGGCCGCCCGCTCCGACGAGGTGACCGACACCGTGCACTACGGCGAGCTGGCCGAGCGGCTGGTGGCGGTGCTCACCGGTGAGCCGGTCAACCTGATCGAGACGCTCGCCGACCGGCTGCTCGCGGTCTGCCTGGCCGAACCGCTTGTCGCCGCGGCGACGATCACGGTCCACAAGCCCGAGGCCCCGATCCCGCACACCTTCGCCGACGTGGCAGTCACGATGCGGCGTACCCGATGACCCGGGCGGTGCTGTCCATCGGCAGCAACCTGGGCGACCGGCTCGGCCACCTGCGCGGCGCGGTGACCGGCCTCGGCGACGCGGTGCTGGTCGTCTCCGGCGTCTACGAGACGCCCCCCTGGGGGGACGCCGGGCAGCCGGCGTACCTGAACGCGGCGGTGATGGTCGCCGACCCGACGGCGACCCCGCGCGACTGGTTGGCCCGCGCCCACGCCGCCGAGCGGGCCGCCGACCGGGTCCGTGACCCGGCCCGCCGGTTCGGGCCGCGCACCCTCGACGTGGACGTCGTCGCCGTCTGGGACGACACCGGTCGACAGGTGCTCAGCGACGACCCCGAGCTGACCCTGCCGCACCCCCGCGCCCACCAGCGCGCCTTCGTGCTCCGGCCGTGGATCGACATCGACCCGCACGGGCGGCTGGCCGGGCACGGCTGGCTCACCGACCTGCTCAACGACGAACCGGTCGCCGGCGACGCCCTCGAACTGACCCCACGCCCCGATCTGACGTTAGAGTCGGACTTATGAACCAGTGGAGCCGGCCGGCATGACGCAGTCCCGACCGCCCCGTGACCAGGAGCCCGACGGGTCGAAGATGGGCCCCACCCGGTTGTCGACCCTGCTGGTCGCCGCGCTCGCCGCCGCGGCGGTGGCCTGGCTGCTGATCAGCAGCTTCTACTACAGCGGCATCCCCCGGTTGCCCTGGCTGCCGGTGGTCACCCTGGCCGCCCTCGCCGTGCTGGAGGCGTACGCGGCGGTCAACACCCGGAGCCGGATCGAGCGCAAGCCCGGCCGGGAGCCGGTCAACCCGCTGCTCGTCGCCCGGTTCGTGGTGCTGGCCAAGGCGTCTGCGCTGGCCGGGGCGATCTTCCTCGGCTTCTACGCCGGGCTGACCGGGTGGCTCTTCGTCGAGCCGACCAACGCCGCGATCGAGGACCGGCCGGCCGCCGGGGCCGGCGCGCTCGCCTCGCTCGCCCTGGTCGCCGCCGCGCTCTGGCTCGAACGCTCCTGCCGGGTCCCCGAGTCCGACGACGACGCCGACGACCGCGGCGACGACCTGCGGGGCCGACCCGACCGACGCTGAGCCGGGGGTTACGTCTGGCCCTGCGCGCAGGTACGGTGCCTGGCGACCGGAGAACAGCCAGCCGTCACCGGGGTGGCCGGTCACGTGGGAGGCGCACCACATGGGGTACGACGAACCGGGCCGGGCCGCGTCGGCGGAGGTGCCCGCGACCGTACTGGAGAACGTCTTCGACGACCCGACGCAGGGCGAGCCGGGCCGGGACCGGCTGGGCGTGCACGTCGTCTGGGAACTGGTGCTGCTGCTCGCCCTCGCGGCCCTGGCCTACCTGCTCTGGCGGGAGAATCCCGAGGCGCTGCGTGGTGGCGGCCTGCGTCGGCTGCTCGTCGACGCGGTCGCGCTGGGTCTGCTCGTGGTCGCCGCCGGGCTGAGCCTGCGTACCGCCGCGGTGAACCTGGCGATCGGCCCGGTGGCGCTGGCCGCCGCGCTGCACTTCGCCGAGCAGGGCGACCGGGGGGTGTCGACGGCACTGGTGCCGGCACTGGTCGCCGCCGCGCTGGGCGGGCTGGCCCTGGCCTGGGCGGTGGTGGTGCTGCACGTGCCCGGCTGGGCGGCCAGCCTCGCCGCCGCCGCCGGGGTGGTCGTCTGGATCGAGCGGTGGGAGGTGCCGGTGGCGGTGCAGGCCGACTACGACCCCCGGCGCAACGCCTACTACCTCTTCGCCGGGTTCGCGGCGGTCGCCGTGCTCCTCGGGGCGTTCGGCGCGATCCGGGCGGTGCGTCGACTGGTCGGCCGGTTCCGTCCGGTGGCCGATCCGGCCCGGCGACGCGGGATGGCCGCCGCGCTGGTGACCGCCGCCGCGCTGATCGCCTCCACCGTGCTCGCCATGCTCGCCGGGGTGCTCGTCGCCGCCAACGGGACCGGGCCGGTGACGCCGACGTCGGGGCTGGACTGGACGGTGCTCGCGGTGGGCGTGTCCATGCTCGGCGGCACCAGCGCGTACGGCCGACGCGGCGGAATCTTCGGCGCCCTGCTCGCGGTCGCGTTGGTGGTGACCTACCTGGCCTGGGCGGCCGAGACCGGTGCCCCCACCGACCGCTGGGCCGTCGGTGGGACGGCGTTGGCCGGCGGCCTGCTGGTCACCCGGTTGGTCGAGACGTACGGTCGGCCGCGCACGGCCCGGGGCGAACCGGTCGAGCTGCCGCCGGTACGGGACGGGGCGATCAGCTCCGGCTGGTCGATGCCCCCCGCCGGCGAGGCGCGCAACTGGACCCCGGCGCTGCCCGAACGGACGACCGACGCCGACACGCCGCCCGACCCCTGGGAGGCCCCCCGGTGGCAGCGTGACCCACCCCGCTGGGACACCGGCGAGCGCTGACCCACCGGCCGGTGGTGTCCGCCCGGCCGGCTGGGCGGCGCAGGGTGACCGGATCGGTGGCGGCGGTGCGGCCGGGCGCGGACGACGGGCCGGGAAGGATCTCGCCGGTTAGGCTCGCGGGCATGACCGAGACTCCTTCCGCCGGCACCGGCCACACTTTCGACCAGCTCGACGCCCTCTCCACGGAGGAGCTGCGGGAGCGGGCCTTCGCGCGGGCCCGGGAGCGGCGCGACGTCGGGTTCTTCTGGTCGGTGCTGCGACACCTGCCGAACGCCGACGAGGCCGCCGCGCTCGACGGGGCGCCCAACTCGGTCGGGCCCACCATCGACGAGGCCTCGGCGCTGTGGCGGGAGCTGACCGGGCACGGCTACGAGGAGTCCGCGCCGCTGCTGCGGGCCGCGTTCATCGACTACCTGATGAAGCACTGACCGGTCGCGCCGCCGGGTGGCGGGAGAGGTTTGCCGGCCGCGGTGGGTCGGGAACTTCCCGCCGCATGGCCCTCACCAACCGTCCCCGCACCGTGCAGGGGTACGGCACCGCCGCCGGCACCGGCACCCTCGCCGCGCTGATCCTCGTCGGCGTCTGCGGCAGCCCCTGGTACGTCGGCTGGGCCGAGGACCACACCGACCCGAACTCCGCCGGTGGCTGGTACGTGCGGCTGCTCGCCTGGCCGGCCTGGCGGCTCGACTCGGCCGACTCGGCACACGGGGTGCTCGCCACCGACCTGCGGGCCATCCTGGTGCTGGTGTTCGCCGCCGCGCTGCTCTACCTGCTGCCGGCCGGTCAGGTGGCGCGGGTGCCGGGCTCGGCCAGCCAGTTCTTCTCCGGCTGGGCCGCGTACGCCCTGGCCGGGGCGGCGGCCACCCTGGTGGCCGCGCTGCTCACCTCGGACGGCTCGCTGCTGGCCGCCTTCGAGACCACCGGTACCGGTGCCGGCTACGGCTTCTTCGCCGGTTGGATCATCGGGCTGGCCAGCCTGGGCGGCCGGGCCTGACCCGCTACCGGGCTGATTCCGGCGCCGGGTGGCTAGCCGCCGGTCTGTCCGAGTTCCAGCACCCGGGTCCGGCTGAGCGTGCCGGCCGGGCGGCCGTCGGCGGTCACCACGACCGCGTCCGTGCCGGCGGTCAGCATCGCGGCCAGCGCGTCGTACGCCGACCGGCCCAGCGGTAGTTCCGGCAGGGTGGCGTCGGTGGTCTCCCCGTCGAGCACCTCCCGGGTGACCGGGGTGACCGCCAGCCGACGGATGCCCCGGTCCGCGCCGACGAACTCCCGGACGAACGGCGAGGCGGGGGCACCGAGCAGGGCCGCCGGGGTGTCGTACTGCTCCAGCCGGCCACCCTCGGAGAGCACCGCGATCCGGTCGCCCAACCGGACCGCCTCGTCCAGGTCGTGGGTGACCAGCACGATGGTCTTGCGGACCTCGGCCTGGAGGCGGAGGAACTCCTCCTGCAACCGGGTCCGCACGATCGGGTCGACGGCGGAGAACGGCTCGTCCATCAGCAGCACCACCGGGTCGGCGGCCAGCGCCCGGGCCACCCCGACCCGCTGCCGCTGCCCACCTGAGAGTTCGTGCGGGTAGCGGCGGCCGAACTGGGCCGGGTCCAACCCGACCAGCTCCAGCAGCTCGCCGCTGCGCTGCCGGATCCGCTCCTTCGACCAGCCGAGCAACCGGGGTACGGTGCCGACGTTGGTGGTCACCGTCTGGTGCGGGAACAGCCCCACGTTCTGGATCACGTAGCCGATCCGCCGACGCAGCCGCACCGGGTCGACCCGGGTGATGTCCTCGTCGCCGAGCAGGATCCGGCCGGCGGTCGGCTCGATCAGCCGGTTGACCATCCGCAGCACTGTCGACTTGCCGCAGCCGGACGGGCCGATCAGCACCACCAGCTCGCCGGCGGCCACCTCCAGGCTCAGCTCGCGGACCGCCTCGGTGCCGTCCGGGTACTGCTTGCGGATGCCGTCTAGCGTGATCGAGGCGGCGCTGTGGTCTGCGTCGCCGGTGCCCTCGGGGGTAACGTCCACGTGTGTCCTTCCACCTGAGTTACCGGGCCGAGCCGGGTAATCCGTGGTTCTCCTGGCAGTACGTGCGGGACAACTCTGACACCATTCTCGCCGCGCTGCGCGAGCACGCCTCGTTGACCGGTCGGGCGGTGCTGCTCGCCGCCCTGGTCGCGCTGCCGCTGGCGGTGCTGGCGTACTGGTACCGACGGCTCGCCGGGCCGATTCTCGCACTGGCCGGGGTGTTGTACACGATCCCCTCCCTGGCCCTGTTCGCGTTCATCGCCCCGTACCTGGGTATCGGCGCGGTGACCGTGCTGACCGTGGTGGTGCTGTACGCGCTGCTGGTGATCGTCCGCAACGCGGTGGCCGGGCTGAACCAGGTGCCCCCGGAGGTCCGCGACGCCGCCGAGGGCATGGGGTACGGCCGCTGGGCCCGGTTGTTCCGGATCGACCTGCCGTTGGCCCTGCCCGGCATCCTCACCGGCCTTCGACTGGCCACCGTCTCCACCGTCGCGTTGGTCACCGTCGGGGTGGTGATCGGTCGGGGTGGTCTCGGTCAGTTGATCTTCGCCGGGTTCCAGAACAACTTCTACAAGGCCCAGATCATGACGGGCACGCTGCTCTGCGTCCTGCTGGCCCTGGTGCTGGACCTGATCCTGGCCGGCGTGGGTCGCCTGCTCACCCCCTGGCTGCGGAGCCGACCCCGATGAGCCCCGCAGTCGCGAACGGAGGGTTGGTCCGGTGAGTGCGAGGAGTGCAGCGCAGCGGAGCCCCGCAGTCGCGAACGGAGGGTTGATCCGGTGAATCCGGTGCAGCAGGCGGTGGTCTGGTTGAACGACCCGTTGAACTGGACCAACCCCGGAGGCGTGCTCGACCGGATCGGCGAGCATCTGAGCATGTCCGCCGCGGCGGTGCTGCTGGGCTGTCTGGTGGCCTGGCCGATCGGCCTCTGGCTGGGGCACTCGGGGCGCGGTGGCGGGGCGGTCGTGCTGATCTCCAACCTGACCCTGTCCATCCCGACCCTGGCGCTGTTGACCATCCTGCCGTTGACCTTCCTCGGCTTCGGCCGTCCGGCGGTGGTGGTCGCGCTGGCGGTCTTCGCGGTGCCGCCGCTGCTGGCCAACGCGTACACCGGGGTGCGGCAGGCGGATCCGGAGGCCCGGGACGCGGCGCGCGGGATGGGACTGTCCGGTTGGCAGGTGCTGCGGCGGGTGGAGCTGCCGCTGGCGGTGCCGTACCTGGCCGCCGGGTTCCGGACGGCTGCCGTCCAGGTGGTGGCGACGGCGGCGTTGGCCTCGTTCGTCAACGGCGGTGGACTTGGGCAGATCATCCGGGCCGGTTTCGGGCTGGACATCGCGGCCGGCGGCGGGCAGATCATCGCCGGCGGGCTGCTGGTGGCCGGGCTGGCGCTGGCGGCGGAGGGGGTGTTGGCACTGGTCGAGCGGGTGGTGACACCGCGACCGCTGCGGCGTGCCCGACGGGCGGCCAACCGGCGGGCAGCGGACGCCACGGCGGGAAATTGATCTGCCGCATGACGATCAGGTGACGAAAATCCCTCAGAGTTTGTCGGTCGGTCCTGGAGGATATTGGCTGGAACTTGCGGGCGGCGATCGTCGCCCGTCGGACACGCGGCCGGCCCGGCACGGGCCGCGCCGGGACACGGGAGGCGGGCACGATGCGCGTACGGACACGGCTGGCGGTGGGCGCGGTGGGTGCCCTGACCATGGCGGGTCTGTTGACCGGGTGCGGGGACGCCGGCTCGTCCGGCACCGATGCTCCGGAGCAGGGCGCGGGCGGTGCGGGCTGCGCCCCGGTCGCCGGTGACCAGTTGGTCGTCCTCGACGACGACAAGAAGCTCCAGAACACCGACAACATCATCCCGGCGGTCAACGCCAAGGTGGCGAACCCGCAGCTCCTCGCCGCGTTGGACAAGGTCTCCGCGGCGCTGGACACGCCCAAGCTGATCGCCCTCAACAAGGCGGTCGACGTGGACCGCAAGACGCCCAAGGCGGCTGCCGAGGAGTTCGCCTCGGCCAACGGGCTGACCACCGGCATCGCCAAGGGGCCGGGCGGGCAGATCGTCGTCGGGGCGGGCAACTTCTCCGAGAGCCAGACCCTGGCCGAGCTCTACAACATCGCCCTGACCGCAGCCGGCTACCAGGTCAAGGTGCAGCAGATCGGCAACCGTGAGCTGTACGAGCCGAGCCTGGAGAAGGGCGAGATCCAGGTCGTCCCCGAGTACGCGGCGACCATGGCCGAGTTCCTCAACACCAAGGCCAACGGCAAGGACGCCACCCCCGTCTCCTCGCCGGAGCTGGACAAGACGGTCAGCGCGTTGAAGTCCGAGGGCGACAAGGCGGGTCTGGCCTTCGGCACCCCGTCGGCTGCCCAGGACCAGAACGCCTTCGCGGTGACCAAGGCGTTCGCCGACAAGTACGCCCTCAGGACCCTCTCCGACCTGGCGGCCAAGTGCTCCGGCAAGGACACCGTGCTGGCCGGCCCGCCGGAGTGCCCGCAGCGGCCGAAGTGCCAGGCCGGTCTGGTCGAGGTCTACGACTTCAAGGCCGGCTCGTTCAGCTCGCTGGACGCCGGTGGTCCGCAGACCAAGAACGCGCTGAAGACCGGCACCGCCAGCGTCGGCCTGGTCTTCTCGTCCGACGGCGCGCTCGCCACCAGCTGAACCTGATCCCGGTCGCGGTCGGCTCCCCCCGACCGCGACCGGGCCGGTCCCGGGTCGCGAGGGGAGCAGCCGAACCGCCCGCGAGCTGGCCCGGCTGCGTCGTACCGGCCGAGATCGGGCATTTCTGCCGTGGGACCGTTTCCAGCCAGCGCACATCTCGGTAGGCTGCACAGCCATGCCCTCCCCGGTCGTCTCCGAGAAGCGCAGCCCGCAGCTACTGACCGTGCTGTTCTGGGTCGGGGTGGCGCTCGCGCCGGTGGCCGCGCTGATCCTGCTGCTCGCCGACGGCAACGGCCCGCTCCGGTTCGCCGCGGTACTGGCCATCACCTCCGTGGTGCTGATCGGTCTCTCCATCGCGCTGCGGGCCGACGGCGGTGCCGGGTCGTCCGGCCCGGAGGCTCTCGACGAGGTGGAGGAACTCCGGCGCGAGTTGCGTAGTGAGATCGTCGCCGCCGCCCAGCGGGGAAACCAGGCGTTGGACCAGTGCCAGCGGACCGAGGAGCAGGTAACCGCGCTGCGTCGGCGGCTGGACGCGGCGGCGGCCGGGACCGCCACCGGTGGCAGCCCGCCGGCCCCCGACGAACGGGCCGTCGGTGCGGGCCGGGCCAGGGTGCCGACCGTCGAGCCGGAACCGGAGGCACCGGTCGGCCGTCGCCGGGCGGTCGCCGAGGAGACCCCGTCGGAGTGGGAACGGCCGGATTCCTCCGAGCCGGTCGCGGCGGGCCGCGGCCGGGCTGCCGCCGACCGGGAGGCCGCCGAACCCATCGGCCGCCGGTACGCCCCGGAGCCGTCGACCTCCGACCGGGCCGGGGTGTACGGCGCGGACGCCCGGGAACCACGTGGTGCGGTGCCACCCGCCGGGTCGTCCCGTCCGCTCGGCGTGGTGCGGCACACCGAGACGGTGCACGTGACCACCCGGCACACGGTCGTCGACGGCGCCGATCCGACGGGCGCGGCCTACGGCGGTGGGTACGCCGGCCGTTGGACGCCCGGCTCGGGAGACTCCTCCTGGACCGGCGGGGAGCCGGAGCGTCCCTGGTCGGGTCAGGCGGAATCGGCCGACCAGGGTTGGTCGGCCCCGCCTGACGACCGTTCCCGGCCCGCCCGCCCGGCACCCCGCGACGAGCGGGCCTGGCCGACCGCCGACCCCTCCTGGGCTGCACCACCCGCCGCCGACCCTTCCTGGAGCGCCCCGGCCGACGATCGGCCGGAACTGGCCCGCCCGGAGCTGGCCCGCCCGGAGTTGGCCCGCCCGGAACCGGCCCGACCGGAGCCGGCGCGATCCGAGCCGGCCCGATCCGAGCGGTCTCCGGTCGGCGGCGAGGCCGACGCCTGGCCGGGCAGCCGGACCGGATGGGCCCGGGCCGAGCCGCCCTCGCGGGCGGGGCAGGGCGGTGGCCGGCGGGCCGAGGACCGGGGCGAACCGCCCCTGCGTGAGGTACGCGCTGGTGACCGGTGGGCCGAGGTACGCGACGACGGGCGGGCCCGGGAGGTGCGGGTCGGTGAGCGCCGAGCGGAGGTGCACGCCGACGGGGCCGGTTACCACTACTCCGACCGTTGGGCCTCGGTTCGACAGGAGGAACCACACCGGGACGAGGCACACCGGGACGAGGCATACCGGGATGAGGCATACCGGGATGAGTCACACCGGAACGAGTCACACCGGGAGGAGCGTTTCCGGGACGTACCACGCCGGAGTGGACCAGATCGGACCGGAGAGCAGTGGGACGGCGGCCGATCGGCGCGGGACGACCGTCCAGCGCTGCCGGCCGGCGGCGTTCCGGTGCCGCAGCAGTGGCGGGAGCCGGCCCGCGGCCACCGACCGGCCGAGGAGTGGACGGCCCAGCCGGTGCAGACCACCGAGGAGTGGCCCGCTCGTGTGGCCCGGCCCGTTCGGACCGGCCAGGATCGGCCGGCTCGCGCCGAAGACCAACCGGCCCAGGGCTGGCCGACTCCTACCGGCCAGCCGGCGCAGGATTGGCCCGCGCAGGCTGACGGCCAGCGGTGGGGCGGGCAACCGGCCGAGCCGCGGCGGGACCGGGAGCCGGTGGTGTCGTGGCGTACCCCAGAGCCAGAGCCAGAGCCTGAGCCGCACGGCCGCCGGCAGTGGGGTGGCGAGCAACGGTACGGCTACCCGCCGCAGGACGACGCCCCACGGGCCGGCGGCCACTGGCGCTGACCAGGTCAGCCTGACGGCCTGGTCAGCCGCGGTTCACTTGTCGATGTCGCCGACCACGAAGAACATCGAGCCGAGGATGGCGATCAGGTCGGGCACCAGGCAGCCGGGGAGCAGGGTGGCCAGCGCCTGCACGTTGGCGTACGAGGCGGTGCGCAGCTTGAGCCGCCACGGCGTCTTCTCGCCCCGGGACACCAGGTAGTAGCCGTTGATCCCGAGCGGGTTCTCCGTCCAGGCGTAGGTGTGCCCCTCGGGGGCCTTGACCACCTTGGGCAGTCGGGTGTTCACCGGCCCGGTGAGCCGGTCCACCCGGTCCAGGCACTGCTCGGCGAGGTCGAGGGAGGCGTACACCTGGTCGAGCAGCACCTCGAAGCGGGCGTGGCAGTCCCCGGCGGTGCGGGTGACCACCGGCACGTCGAGCTGGTCGTACGCCAGGTAGGGGTCGTCGCGGCGGAGGTCCAGGTCGAGCCCGGAGGCGCGGGCGACCGGCCCGGACGCCCCGAACGCGGCGGCGTCGGCGGCCGACAGCACACCCACCCCGACGGTTCGGGCCAGGAAGATCTCGTTGCGCCGGATCAGGTTGTCCAGGTCGGGCATCCGGCGGCGGACCTCGCCGATGGCGGCGCGGGCCCGTCCGGTCCAGCCGGCGGGCACCTCCTCCTTGAGCCCGCCGACCCGGTTGAACATGTAGTGGATCCGGCCGCCGGAGACCTCCTCCATGATCGCCTGGATGGTCTCCCGTTCCCGGAACGCATAGAAGACCGGGGTGATCGCGCCGATCTCCAGCGGGT
This sequence comes from Micromonospora sp. DSM 43699, assembly GCF_055517075.1. Lineage (NCBI taxonomy): Bacteria > Bacillati > Actinomycetota > Actinomycetes > Micromonosporales > Micromonosporaceae > Micromonospora > Micromonospora sp. DSM 43699. The sequence goes on along the minus strand of NZ_JBTMMT010000004.1, from coordinate 111,554 downwards.
AGGAGCCGAGGAACATCAGGTGGTTGAGCACCCGGTTCAGCTCGGCCAGCGCCATCCGCAGCCAGGTGGCGCGCTCCGGCACCTCCATGCCCATCAGCCGTTCCACGGCGAGCGCCACGCCCAGCTCGTTGGAGAACGCCGACAGCCAGTCGTGCCGGTTGGCCAGCACGATGATCTGCCGGTAGTCGCGGACCTCGAACAGCTTCTCCGCGCCCCGGTGCATGTACCCGACGATCGGTTCGGCGGCGACCACCCGCTCCCCGTCGAGCACCAGCCTCAACCGCAGCACGCCGTGCGTCGAGGGGTGCTGCGGGCCGATGTTGAGCACCATGTCGGTGCCGAGCTGCTCCCCGCCGGCACCGGTGCCGACGGTCAGCTCGCGCAGTTCACCGGTGTCCGTGGTCATGCCGGTCATCGTGCCATGAGCGCGTCGACGGTGACGCCGACCGGCTGGAGCAGCCAGTAGTGCCCGCCGAGCCCGGCCGGGTCGGTCAGCTCCGCCGCCGCCGACGCCGCGGCGAGCGCCCGCACGTACCCGGCCGGGTCGGTGCCGGCCAGGCTCAGCGGCGGTCGCCCGCCGTCGGCCCCGAGCGCCCGCAGCGCCTCCCGCTGCGACATCAGCGTGTACGCACACCCGGCGACCCGTGCACCGGCGGCGGCGACCGAGTCCATGGCGACGTGCGCGGTGATGTCGCACGAACCGTCCGGCACCGGCGGCACCTGCCGGCCACCCCGGTACCCGGTCAACGTCCCGCCCACCGGCCGCCCCTCCCGCACATGCCCGTAGTCCACGGCGAGCGCCACCCCCCGCCGCAGGCACCCGACGGCCCGCCCCCAAGCCTCATCCCGACTCCGCCCCACCTCCACCCCGCCAACCCCCACCCGGTCGATCTCCGCCCCGGTGATCAAGAGGTTTGCGTCAGGTTCCGGGCCCACTTCTGACGTAAAGCTCTTGATCACCGGACTCGACATGGGGGGTGGGGGTGGGGTGGGGTGCCAGTGGGTCAGCCAGGCGGTGTCCTGGGGGGTGAGTGGGGGGCCTGGGGATTCGGTGCCGGTGCGGGGGTGGACGAGGCGGTAGTGGTAGCCGTTTGCGGGGGTGTGGTCGGCGAGGTCCAGGGGGACGTTGTCAAGCCATTCGGTGGCGATCAGGAGGCCGGTCACGGCTTGGGGTATCTCGGTGGTCCAGTCGATGTCGGGTAGGAGATCCGGTGGGCGGGGGGCCAGTTCCACGGCGGTGAGGCGTAGGCGGTGGGCCAGCGGCGGCGGCTCCGGGTGGGTGCCGGCCAGGGCTGCGCGAGGTGGGTCGGTGCGGGGGTCGGCGTCGCGGGCCAGGGTGGCCAGGGTGCGGAGCAGTTCGGCCCGGCCGGCACCGACGTCCACCACGTCGAACGGGGTGGGGAAGCCTAGGATGGCGTCCAGGCGCGACACCAACCGGAACACCGCCGCCGCGAACGCGGGGGAGGCGTGCACGCTGGTCCGGAAGTGGTCGGCCGGTCCGGTGCCGGAGACGAAGAAACCGCCCGGCCCGTACAGGGCGGCGTCCATGGCATCCCGCCAGCGCATCGAGTTCATCCCGGGTTCAGGGTCCGTCACCGTGCCGACCCTACGGTCTGTGCGCACGAGACGGGCGAAGCCGTGCACGCTCCCCTGGCACCCGGGCCGTGGTGCGCCACCGGAAAGCCCGGTGCCCGTGGTCGGTGAAGGTTTTCACACATCCTTGTTCGGGTTCCCTGCCCCCGGCGCATACTTGCGATCGACCGGTACCCCCTTCCGAGGACTGGATCGTTGCCATGAGCGCACCGCTGCGCCCGCGTCCGGCCGCCCCACCCGGGGCCGCCGTACCGCAGGGCTCCGCCGTACCCGGCGTCCCGTTCGTCCTTCCCCGCAGCCTCACCGTCGGTGTCGTCGGCGCCGGCCGGGTGGGAGCCGTGCTGGGGGCGGCACTGGTCGCCGCCGGGCACCGGGTGGTCGCCGCCTCCGGGGTCTCCGGGGCCGCGAAGGCCCGGATCGCGCTGCTGCTGCCGGAGGCCGTGAACCGGTCGGTCATCGCGGTCGCCCGGGAGGCCACCGATCTGCTGCTGATCGCCGTACCGGACGACGCGCTGGCCGGGGTGGTCGCCGGGCTGGCCGACACCGGGGCGCTGCGCCCCGGCCAGCTGGTCGCGCACACCTCCGGCGCGCACGGCCTGGCCGTGCTGGCCCCGGCCGCCGCCGTGGGTGCCCGGCCGCTGGCCCTGCACCCCGCGATGACTTTCACCGGTACGCCGGACGACCTCTCCCGACTCGCCGGCATCTCCTACGGGGTGACGGCACCGGCGGAGCTGCGGGCGGCGGCGGCCCGGCTGGTCGCCGACCTGGGTGGGGTGCCGGAGTGGGTGGGCGAGGCCGACCGGGTCCTCTACCACGCGGCGCTGGCGCACGGCGCGAACCACCTGGTGACCCTGGTCAACGAGGCGGCCGACCGGCTGCGCGACGCCGGGGTGACCCAGCCGGAGAAGGTGCTCGCCCCGTTGCTGCGGGCGGCCCTGGAGAACGCGCTGCGGCTCGGCGACGACGCGCTCACCGGCCCGGTGTCGCGCGGCGACGCGGGCACCGTACGGCGGCACCTGGCCCGGCTGGCGGAGACCGCGCCGGAATCCGTCGCCCCCTACCTGGCGTTGGCACGACGGAGCGCGGACCGGGCGATCGCGGCGGGCCGGCTCCGCCCGGTGGACGCCGAGTCGCTGCTGGACGTGCTGGCGGGCATCCACCGCGAGGTGGCAGCGTGAGCCGGGTTTGCGAGCCCCGCAGTCGCGAACGGAGGGCGGATCGGTGAGCGCGAGGAGTGAGCCGGGTTTGCGAGCCCCGCAGTCGCGAACGGAGGGCGGATCGGTGAGCGCGAGGAGTGAGCCGGGTTTGCGAGCCCCGCAGTCGCGAACGGAGGGCGGACCGGTGACGGAGTTGGTACACACGCGGGCCGAGCTGGCGAAGGCGCGGTCGGGGCTGGCCGGCACGGTCGGTGTGGTGATGACGATGGGCGCGCTGCACCAGGGGCACGAGGCGCTGATCCGGGCGGCCCGGGAACGGGCCGACCACGTCCTGGTGACGGTCTTCGTTAACCCGTTGCAGTTCGGCCCGAACGAGGACTTCGACAGGTACCCGCGCACCCTGGACGCCGACCTGGCGGTGTGCCGGCGGGCCGGCGCGGACCTGGTCTTCGCCCCGGCCGTGGCGGACATGTACCCGGCCGGTGAGCCGATGGTCCGGATCAACCCGGGGCAGCTCGGCGAGGATTTCGAGGGGCAGAGCCGGCCCGGCTTCTTCCACGGTGTGCTGACCGTGGTGTTGAAGCTGCTCCAGCTCACCCGGCCCGATCTCACCTTCTTCGGTGAGAAGGACTACCAGCAGCTCACCCTGGTCCGTCGGATGGCCCGGGACCTGGACGTGCCGGTCGAGGTGGTCGGGGTGCCGACCGTACGGGAGCCGGACGGTCTGGCGCTGTCCAGCCGCAACCGCTACCTGTCGGCGGAGGAACGGCAGGCGGCGCTCGGCCTGTCCGCCGCGCTGCGGGCCGGGGCCACCGCCGCCGAGTCGGGTGCCGACGCCGGTGAGGTGCTGGCCGCCGGGCACCGGGCGCTCCACGGGGTGCCGGGCGTGAGCGTGGACTACCTGGTGCTCACCGATCCGGACCTGGAGCCGGGGCCGGTCACCGGGCCGGCCCGGCTGCTGATCGCCGCGTGGGTGGGCAGGACCCGGCTGATCGACAACCTGGCCATCCAGCTCGCCCCCCGCTCCTGACCCACGCACATCACCATTCCGAGAGGCACGCAGATGTTCCGGACCATGCTCAAGTCGAAGATCCACCGGGCCACGGTGACCCAGGCCGACCTGCACTACGTCGGTTCGGTGACGGTGGACCAGGATCTGCTCGACGCTGCCGACCTGCTCCCGGGCGAGCAGGTGGCGATCGTGGACGTGACCAACGGGGCCCGGCTGGAGACGTACGTGATCCCGGGGGAGCGGGGCAGCGGCGTGATCGGCATCAACGGCGCGGCGGCGCACCTGGTGCATCCGCAGGATCTGGTGATCCTGATCTCGTACGGTCAGATGGACGACGTGGAGGCCCGGACGTACCGGCCCCGGGTGGTGCATGTCGACGCCGACAACAGGGTCGTTGAGCTGGGCGTCGACCCCGCTGCGGCGGCTGCCGGGACGGCCGGTGACCCGGTGTCGAGCCCGCTCGCCGTCGTCGGCTGACCAGAATTCCGGTCTGTTACCGGAAGGTCATTTTTGGTTACCCTGGTCCGACCGTCGGATTGACGGTCGTCGGCTGGGGAGGCTGCCGTGCGCCGTGCGACGAGGGTCCTGGTCGCCGCGTGGGCGGTGGGTGCGATGTTGACGGGTTGCGGCGTACCGGGCGGTCTCGACGGGGATCTCACCGACGACTGGGCGGCCCTGCCGACGGCCGGGCCGTTCACCCCCGGGGCGGGGGTGTGCCAGGTCGCCGACTTCACCGACACGGTCGCCCTGGCGGCGTACGCGCCGGTGGACTGTGCGGTTCCGCACCGGGTGGAGACGGTGCACGTGGGCGCGTTGCCTGCTGGGCGGGCCGCCGCGCCGGCCACCGGTTCGGCCGAGCTGCGGGGCGCGTTCGCCGAGTGCGACACCAGGGCCGCCGGTTACCTGGGCGACGACTGGCGGGCCGGTCGGCTGCGGTTGGCGGTGGCGCTGCCGACCACACCGGGCTGGGCGGCCGGTGCCCGCTGGTTCCGGTGCGACCTCAGCGAGGTGGACACGGCCGAGGCGGCGGCTACCGTGGTCACCCGTACCGGCAGCCTGCGGGACGCGCTGAAGGGGCCGTCCCCGCTGCGGCTGGGCTGCCAGCGGGCGAAGAGGGGTCGGGGCGCCGGGGTGCAGGTGCTGGTGCCTGTGGAGTGCTCGGCCGTGCACGAGGCGGAGTTCGTGGGCGCCTGGAAGGCCCCCGATCGGGCGTACCCGGCGAAGGACGTCGACTGGCTGCCGCTGTACGCCGGCTGCCGTACCCTGCTGGGCCGTTACGTGGGCGTGCCTGACGACGCCGACCTGCGGTTCCGCAGCGGCGTGGTGGTACGTCCGCCCGGTCCGGGCCGGTGGCGGGTCGGCGACCGGGGGGTCCGCTGCTACCTCTGGTTGAGCGACCGGACGGTGACCGCCTCGCTGAAGGGGGGCGGCCCGGCCGCCCTGCCGGTCCGCACGAAGTAACCGGGCGGGGTAGCCGAAACCACTCGTCCCGCCCCCGCCGCCCGTCGCGAGGATCGTTCGGGTTGACTGTGGGCATGGAACTTCCGCCGACCGTCGACCTGCCGGCTCTGCCCAGCCTGCTGGCTGCTCCCGCGCCCGGCTGGGTGGAGACCACCGACGTGATCGTGGTCGGCTCCGGGGTGGCCGGGCTCACCGCCGCGCTGCACCTGCGCGAGGCGGGACTGCACGTCACCGTGGTCACCAAGGTCAACATCGACGACGGTTCGACCCGCTGGGCGCAGGGCGGCATCGCCGCCGTACTCGATCCGGCCGACTCGCCCGCCGCGCACGCCCGGGACACCGAGATCGCCGGGGTCGGACTCTGCGATCCGGCGGCCGTCCGGCTGCTGGTGGAGGAGGGGCCGCTGCGGCTGCGGGAGCTGATGCGGATCGGCGCGGAGTTCGACCGCAACCCGGACGGCTCGCTGATGCTCACCCGGGAGGGCGGGCACCGGGCCGACCGGATCGTGCACGCCGGTGGTGACGCCACCGGGGCGGAGGTGCAGCGGGCCCTGCACGCGGCGGTCCGCCGGGACCCGTGGATCCGGCTGGTCGAGCACGCCCTGGTGCTGGACCTGCTGCGCGCCCCCGGCGACGGCCCGGATTCCCCCGGCCCGGCCTGCGGCATCACCCTGCACGTGCTGGGTGAGGGCAGCGAGGACGGCGTCGGCGCGCTGCTTGCCCGCGCGGTGGTGCTGGCCACCGGCGGGATGGGCCAGGTCTTCTCGGCCACCACCAACCCGGCGGTCTCCACAGGTGACGGCGTGGCGTTGGCGCTGCGGGCCGGGGCGGCGGTCACCGACGTCGAGTTCGTGCAGTTCCACCCGACCGCGCTGATCGTGCCGGAGCAGGCCCGGGTGCCGGGTGCCGGATTGGCCCAGCAGCCGCTGGTCTCGGAGGCGCTGCGCGGCGAGGGCGCCCACCTGGTCGACGCCGACGGCAAGCGGTTCATGCTCGGCCAGCACGAGCTGGCCGAGTTGGCACCCCGGGACGTGGTGGCCAAGGGCATCCACCGGGTGCTGCTGGCCACCGGCGCCGACCACGTCTATCTCGACGCCCGGCACCTCGGCGGGGACTTCCTCGCCGGGCGGTTCCCGACCATCGTCGCGTCCTGCCTGGCCATCGGGGTGGACCCGGCGACCGACCTGATCCCGGTCGCCCCGGCCGCCCACTACGCCTCCGGTGGCGTCCGCACCGACCTGCGCGGCCGGACCTCCATCCCCGGCCTGTACGCCTGCGGCGAGGTCGCCTGCACGGGCGTGCACGGCGCGAACCGGCTGGCCAGCAACTCGCTGCTGGAGGGGCTGGTCTTTTCCCGCCGGATCGCCGAGGACATCGCCGCCGGGCTGCCCGAGCAGGCGCAGCCGGAGCAGACCGGTGCCTGGGTGGGCGGCGGGGGTGGGGTGCTGCCCGCCGAGGGGGTACCGGCGTTGCAGCGGGCGATGACCCGGGGCGCCGGGGTGCTGCGGTCGGCGTCGACCCTGGCCGCGACCGCCGCCACCCTGGTCGAACTGGGGCAGGGCCGGGGTCGTCCGGGCACCGCCGGCTGGGAGGCGACGAACCTGGTCACCGTGGCATCGACGCTTGTCGCCGCCGCGTACGCCCGCCAGGAGACCCGGGGCTGTCACTGGCGGGAGGACTTCCCGGCGGCCGACGAGCGGTGGCGCGGCCACCTCGTCGCGGCCGTCGGTGCCCGCGGCGAGCTGACCGAACGCTGGGAGGAACTGCCCTGACCACCCGGAGCGGGCCGGGTTTGCGAGCCCCGCAGTGGCGAACTAAGGGGGTGCGGTGAGTCCGAGGAGTGAGCCGGGTTTGCGAGCCCCGCAGTGGCGAACTAAGGGGGTGCGGTGAGTCCGAGGAGTGAGCCGGGTTTGCGAGCCCCGCAGTGGCGAACTAAGGAGATACAGTGCGGGAATCGACGCGGCAGGCGCTGACGGCCGGTGGGCTGGACCCGGAACGGGTGCGGCGGGTGATCGTCGACGCGCTCACCGAGGACCTGGGGGCGGACTTCCTCGACGTCACCAGCGTCGCCACCATCGCGGCCGGGCAGACCGACACCGCCGACCTGGTGGCGAGGGCCGACGGGGTGGTGGCCGGGCTGACGGTGGCCGCTGCGGTGTTCGAGCTGGTCGGCGAGGTGACCGCCGCGGAGCGTACCGTCGAGGTGGTGGTGGTGGCCCACGACGGCGCACGGGTGGCCCGGGGGGACGTGCTGGCCACGGTGACCGGCCCGACCCGGCTGCTGCTCACCGCCGAGCGCACCGCGCTGAACCTGCTCTCCCGGCTCTCCGGGGTGGCCACCCACACCCGGGCCTGGGCGGACGCCCTGGCCGGCACCAAGGCGACCGTGCTGGACACCCGCAAGACCACGCCGGGCCTGCGGATGCTGGAGAAGTACGCGGTCCGGGCCGGCGGTGGCACCAACAAGCGGATGGGCCTGTACGACGTCGCCATGATCAAGGACAACCACAAGCTGGCCGCCGGGGGCATCGGGGCGGCCTTCCGGCGGGTCCGGCAGGCCTTCCCGGAGGTGCCGGTGCAGGTCGAGGTGGACACCCCGGCCGAGGCGGTGGAGGCGGTCGAGGCCGGCGCGGACTTCCTGCTGCTGGACAACATGTCCCCGGCGACCCTGCGCGAGGTGGTCGCGGCGGTCGGCGACCGGGCCGAGCTGGAGGCGACCGGTGGGCTGACCCTGGAGGTGGCCGCCGAGTACGGGGCGACCGGGGTGGACTTCCTCTCGGTGGGCGCGCTGACGCACTCCTCGCCGATCCTGGACATCGCCCTGGACCTGCGCGAGCGGTGAGCCGGACGGGCTGCCGGGCGTCGGTGCCCCCGGTCGGCGCGGGCACCGGGCCCGGTCCACTCCTCGCCTCCAGCCGGCCGGTCGGCGTCTAGGCTGCGTGCGTGCTGCTCTGCATCGACATCGGAAACACCAACACCGTGCTGGCGACCTTCGACGGCGACAAGCTGGTGCACTCGTGGCGGATCAAGACCGACGCCCGTTCCACGGCGGACGAGCTGGGGCTGATGTTCCGGGGGCTGCTGGCCGGCGACGCCGTGGAGATCACCGGGGTGGCCGCCTGCTCGACGGTGCCGGCGGCGCTGCGCTCGCTGCGGACGATGTTGGCCCGCTACTACGCCGACCTGCCGAGCGTGGTCGTCGAGCCCGGGGTACGCACCGGCGTGCAACTGGCCATCGACAACCCGAAGGAGGTCGGCGCGGACCGGGTGGTCAACACGCTGGCCGCGTACACCCTCTACGGGGGTCCGTCGATCGTGGTGGACTTCGGCACCACCACCAACTTCGACGTGATCAGCGGCCGGGGCGAGTTCCTCGGCGGGGCGTTCGCCCCGGGCATCGAGATCTCCTTCGACGCGTTGGCGGCCCGCGCCGCCCAGCTGCGCAAGGTGGAGGCGAACAAGCCCCGTTCGGTGATCGGCAAGAACACCGTGGAGTGCCTCCAGTCCGGCCTCTACTTCGGCTTCGCCGGGCAGGTCGACCGGATCGTCGAGCGGATGACCGAGGAGTTGGGCGAGGTCAGGGCGGTGATCGCCACCGGCGGGCTGGCCTCGGTGGTGATCGGCGAGTGCCGGACCATCACCCACCACGAGCCGATGATCACCCTGATCGGCCTCCGGATGGTCTACGAACGCAACACCTGAGGGCCGCCGGGGCGGTGCCGGGTGTGCTCGACCACGGCGGGCAGGTTATCCCGTAACGACCCGCCGGGCCCTTGAGTACGCTCATGGGCTGACCCCGCCGAAACTCCCTTAGCCGAGGAAGCGTGCCGTGACCGAGCAGAACACCGTGCCAGTGGACCCCGCCGACGACCTTCCCGAGCAGATGAAGGTCCGCCGGGAGAAGCGGGACCGGATGCTCGCCGAGGGCGTCGAGCCGTACCCCGTCGGTTTTCCCCGGACCAGCACCCTGGCCGAGGTCCGCGAGCGCTACGCCGAGCTGCCCACCGACACCGCGACCGGGGACCGGGTATCGGTCACCGGTCGGGTGATCTTCGTACGGAACACCGGCAAGCTCTGCTTCGCGACCCTGCGCGACGGCGACGGCACCGAGCTGCAGGCGATGCTCTCCCTGGACCGGGTCGGGGCGGAGCGGCTGGACGACTGGAAGCGCCTGGTCGACCTGGGTGACCACGTGGGTGTCACCGGTGAGGTGATCACCAGCCGGCGGGGTGAGCTGTCGGTGCTCGCCGACGAATGGGCGGTGACCGCCAAGGCGCTGCGTCCGCTGCCGGTGGCGCACAAGCCGCTGAGCGAGGAGGCCCGGGTACGGCAGCGTTACGTGGACCTGATCGTCCGTCCGCAGGCCCGGCAGATGGTCCGCACCCGGGCCGCGGCGGTGCGTAGCCTGCGTGATTCGTTGCACGGGCAGGGATTCATCGAGGTCGAGACGCCGATGCTCCAGTTGCTGCACGGTGGCGCGGCGGCCCGCCCATTCGTGACCCACAGCAATGCACTCGGTACCGATCTGTATCTGCGAATCGCGCCGGAACTGTTTCTCAAGCGTGCCGTGGTCGGCGGGGTCGACCGGGTCTTCGAGATCAACCGCAACTTCCGCAATGAGGGAGTCGACTCGTCGCACTCACCGGAGTTCGCCATGCTGGAGACCTACCAGGCGTACGGCGACTACGACACGATGGCCGCGCTGACCCGTAATCTCGTGCAGCAGGCGGCGGTGGCGGTCAGCGGCTCGACGACGGTGACCCACGCGGACGGCCAGGAGTTCGACCTGGGCGGCGAGTGGCGCTCGGTGACCCTCTTCGGGGTGCTTTCCGAGGCGCTCGGCGAGGAGGTCACGGTCCGCACCGACCGGGCCCGCCTGGTGGAGTACGCCGACAAGGTGGGGCTCGCGGTCGACCCGAAGTGGGGTCCGGGCAAGCTGGCCGAGGAGCTGTTCGAGGAACTGGTGGTGCCGGGCCTCCAGGCACCGACCTTCGTCCGGGACTACCCGGAGGAGACCAGCCCGTTGACCCGGGCCCACCGCAGTGAGCCGGGCCTGGCCGAGAAGTGGGACCTCTACGTGCTCGGTTTCGAGCTGGGCACCGCGTACTCCGAGCTGGTGGACCCGGTGGTGCAGCGGGAGCGGCTGGTCGCGCAGGCGCAGCTGGCGGCCCGGGGCGACGACGAGGCGATGCGGCTGGACGAGGATTTCCTCCGGGCGATGGAGTACGGAATGCCGCCGGCCGGGGGTATGGGAATGGGAATCGACAGGCTGTTGATGGCGCTGACCGGCCTGGGAATTCGGGAAACCATCCTCTTCCCGTTGGTCCGCGCCGAGTAGCCGGCGGCAGGACCTTAGCCGGGTCGTTACGCCATCCTATTGACGCGGCAAGCATCGGGCAGGTTATCGTGCTCCTATTGCAGGAGCACCCTGCTCGAAAGGAATGTGGGACGTGGCCAAGCAGATCATTCACAAGCTGGTCGATGACCTGGACGGCGGGGACGCGGACGAGACCGTCAAGTTCGCCCTCGACGGCGTTCAGTACGAGATCGACCTGTCGAACTCCAACGCCGACAAATTGCGGGACGTTTTCGCGCCGTACGTGGCCGCCGGCACCCGGGTCGGTCGGGGCGGCGTGGTCGTGGGCGGCCGGGCCGCCCGGGGCCGGGGCGGTGCGACGGCCGACCGCGAGCAGAACAAGGCGATCCGGTCCTGGGCCAAGAAGAACGGCAAGGACATCTCCGACCGGGGGCGCATCCCGCAGGAGATCGTCGACGAGTACCACGCGACCCGCTGAGCAGTCGGCGGCGACCCGACGCCGGGCCGGAGCACCCCCTCCGGGCCGGCGTCGCCGTCTCCGGGTGTCTCCCGGCGTCGCGGTGGGCGCTCGCCGAGCCGGCTCCGGGAGGGAAGTTCTCCGGTGCCGGGGGCGTTGTCCACAGCCGGTGGATAGTTCGTCCACAGCCTGTGGATGGCCCACGAAGGCCCCCGGCGGGTGTCCCGTGCACCCGGGAATTTCGCTCTGCGCGTACAGGTTGGGGTGCCGGAACACCTCCTGAGCGCGGATGGTTGGTCATAACGACGTCGGAACGGCTCGGTGCGAGGAGACACGACCTCAGCGGAGTCGGTCAGCGGCGATAGAGTAAGGAGGCACGGACGCCCGTCCCGGACGTTCGCGCACCGGCCCCGCCAAGATCTCGCAGTCGAGGCGCACGGCACGTGAGGAGCACGAGGGCATGTTCGAGCGGTTCACCGACCGAGCGCGACGGGTTGTCGTCCTGGCCCAAGAAGAGGCCCGGATGCTCAACCACAACTACATCGGTACGGAGCACATCCTGCTGGGCCTGATCCACGAGGGTGAGGGCGTCGCGGCCAAGGCCCTGGAGAGCCTCGGCATCTCCCTGGAGGGCGTCCGTCAGCAGGTCGAGGAGATCATCGGCCAGGGCCAGCAGGCGCCGAGCGGGCACATCCCGTTCACGCCCCGGGCCAAGAAGGTGCTGGAGCTGTCCCTGCGCGAGGCGCTGCAGCTCGGCCACAACTACATCGGCACGGAGCACATCCTGCTCGGGCTGATCCGTGAAGGCGAGGGCGTGGCCGCCCAGGTGCTGGTGAAGTTGGGCGCCGACCTCAACCGGGTCCGCCAGCAGGTGATCCAGCTCCTCTCCGGCTACCAGGGCAAGGAGCCGGCCGCCGCCGGCACCGCGACGGGTGAGGCCGCCCCGTCGACCAGCCTCGTGCTGGACCAGTTCGGTCGTAACCTGACTCAGGCTGCCCGCGAGGGCAAGCTCGACCCGGTGATCGGGCGCGAGAAGGAGATCGAGCGGGTCATGCAGGTGCTGTCCCGCCGCACCAAGAACAACCCGGTCCTGATCGGTGAGCCCGGCGTCGGTAAGACCGCCGTGGTGGAGGGCCTGTCCCAGAAGATCATCAAGGGCGAGGTGCCCGAGACGCTGAAGGACAAGCAGCTCTACACCCTCGACCTCGGTGCCCTGGTCGCCGGCTCCCGCTACCGGGGTGACTTCGAGGAGCGCCTGAAGAAGGTGCTCAAGGAGATCCGCACCCGCGGCGACATCATCCTGTTCATCGACGAGATCCACACCCTGGTCGGCGCGGGTGCCGCCGAGGGCGCGATCGACGCGGCGAGCATCCTCAAGCCGATGCTGGCCCGGGGCGAGCTGCAGACCATCGGCGCGACCACCCTCGACGAGTACCGCAAGCACCTGGAGAAGGACGCCGCATTGGAGCGTCGTTTCCAGCCGATCCAGGTGGGTGAGCCGTCGCTGGCCCACACCATCGAGATCCTCAAGGGCCTGCGGGACCGCTACGAGGCGCACCACCGGGTGAGCATCACCGACGCAGCCCTCGTGGCAGCCGCAACTCTGGCCGACAGGTACATCTCCGACCGGTTCCTGCCCGACAAGGCGATCGACCTGATCGACGAGGCCGGGGCCCGGATGCGGATCCGCCGGATGACCGCGCCACCGGACCTGCGTGACTTCGACGAGCGGATCGCCCAGGTGCGCCGCGACAAGGAGTCCGCGATCGACGCGCAGGACTTCGAGCGGGCCGCCCAGCTGCGTGACAAGGAGAAGCAGCTCCTCGGTCAGAAGGCGCAGCGCGAGAAGGAGTGGAAGGCCGGTGACCTGGACGTCGTCAGCGAGGTCGACGACGAGCAGATCGCCGAGGTCCTGGGCAACTGGACCGGCATCCCGGTCTACAAGCTGACCGAGGAGGAGACCTCCCGGCTGCTGCGGATGGAAGACGAGCTGCACAAGCGCGTCATCGGCCAGGAGGACGCGGTCAAGGCGGTGTCGAAGGCGATCCGGCGTACCCGGGCCGGCCTGAAGGACCCGAAGCGACCGTCCGGCTCGTTCATCTTCGCCGGCCCGTCCGGTGTCGGTAAGACCGAGCTGTCCAAGGCGCTTGCCGAGTTCCTGTTCGGCAGCGAGGACGCGCTGATCCAGCTGGACATGTCCGAGTTCCACGACCGCTACACGGTGTCCCGCCTGGTCGGTGCCCCTCCCGGCTACGTCGGTTACGACGAGGGCGGGCAGCTGACCGAGAAGGTCCGTCGTCGCCCGTTCTCGGTGGTGCTCTTCGACGAGATCGAAAAGGCCCACCCGGACGTGTTCAACACCCTCCTCCAGATCCTGGAGGACGGCCGGTTGACCGACGGCCAGGGTCGGATCGTGGACTTCAAGAACACGGTCATCATCCTGACCACCAACCTGGGCACCCGGGACGTCGCCAAGGCGGTGTCGTTGGGCTTCCAGCAGTCGGAGGACTCCGAGTCCACCTACGACCGGATGAAGCAGAAGGTCAACGACGAGCTCAAGCAGCACTTCCGGCCCGAGTTCCTGAACCGGATCGACGACACCATCGTCTTCCACCAGCTGCGTCAGAACGAGATCCTCTCGATCGTGGACATCATGATCCAGCGGATCGAGGGCCAGCTCCGCAACAAGGACATGGGTCTGGAGCTCACCGACAACGCCAAGAAGTACCTGTCCAAGAAGGGCTTCGACCCGGTGCTGGGCGCCCGTCCGCTGCGTCGGACGATCCAGCGCGACATCGAGGACAACCTCTCCGAGCGGATCCTGTTCAACGAGCTGATCCCCGGTCAGATCGTGGTGGTGGACTGCGAGGGTGACCCGGACGACATCGAGAAGTCGAAGCTCGTCTTCCACGGCTCGGACCGTCCGGCCGAGGTGCCGGACGCCGTCCCGGCCGACCTGGGTGGCGCTGCCACCACGGGCGAGTAGTCGGCAGGGCACAGAGCACGAGGGCGACGGCCCGGTGGCGTGAGCCACCGGGCCGTCGCCCTTCAATCTGTCCGCCCACGGTGCGGGTCCTGCTCACCGTGGGGCGGCACCGGCTGTCGTGACCCGCGGTCAGCCGGGGAGGGGTTGGGCGGCGGGGCCGTCGCCGATGAGCCGGAAATTCTCCTCACCGACCGGCTCCACCAGGCCGTCCTTCACCAGCCCGGCCAGGGCCCGGGCCCGCTGCACGTCGTCGTGCCACACCTGGTCGAGCCGCTGGTGCGGCACCGGGCCGGTGGCGTCCCGGAGCACTCCGAGCAGCAGTCCCCGCACCTGACGGTCGGTACCGGCATACCGCTGGGGTCGGCGGGTCGGGCCGGCGGGCGCCACCTGGCCGGTGGCCCGCCAGGCACAGACCGACTCGACCGGGCAGGCCGGACAGCGCGGCGAGCGGGCGGTGCAGACGATCGCGCCGAGTTCCATGAAGGCGGCACTGGCAAGCGCCGCAGCCGCCGGCTCGACCGGTAGCAACTCCTCGCAGGCGACCAGGTCGGCCGGGGTGGTGGCCGGGCCGGCGTCCGGGTCGCCGGCAACGGCCCGGGAGACGACCCGCCGGACGTTCGTGTCGACCACCGGGTGCCGCTGACCGTACGCGAACGCGGCGACCGCCCTGGCCGTGTACGTCCCGATGCCGGGCAACGCCAGCAACTGGTCCAGTTGGTCGGGTACCCGACCGCCGTGCCGTTCCACGATCGCCACCGCGCAGTCGCGTAGCCGTACCGCCCGACGGGGGTAGCCGAGCCGGCCCCACATCCGGATCGCCTCGGCCGGAGTGTCGGCAGCGAGGGCGGCGGGATCGGGCCACCGCCCGAGCCAGGCGTGCCAGGCGGGGAGTACGCGTACCACCGGGGTCTGCTGGAGCATGACCTCGCTGACCAGGATCGGCCAGGCCCCGATACCGGGCACCCGCCAGGGCAGGTCGCGGGCGTTCTTTTCGTACCACCGGCTGACCAGGGTGGTGAAGGTGGGTTCAGTCATCGCGCCGACGATGATGTCACGCCGTGCCTTCCCGCTGGTTGGGCGGGAAGGGCGGGGCGTCCCCGGGGTGCCCGACGGATCGGGCAGAATGCCCGGATGAGCGAGCTCGCGATCACCGTCATCGGCCGGGACCGGCCCGGCATCGTGGCCGACGTCGCCGAGGTGCTCGCCCGGCTCGGGGCGAACCTCACCGACTCCACCATGACCCGGCTGCGCGGTCACTTCGCCATGACGTTGGTCTGTGTCGGCCCGACCGCCGGTGAGGTCGAGGCGGCCATGGCCCCGCTGACCGCCGACGGCCAACTGCTGGCCACCGTACGCGCGGTCACCCCGGACGGTACGTCGGCGTCGGCGGGTGAGCCGTACGTGCTGGCGGTGCACGGCGCGGACCGGATGGGCATCGTGGCGGCGATGACCCGGGTGATCGCCGAGGCCGGCGGCAACGTGACGGACCTGAGCACCCGGCTGGCCGGTTCGCTCTACGTGGTGGTGGCCGAGGTTGACCTGCCTGCGGGCAGCGCCGACGACCTGACCGGCCGGCTCTCCGAGGTCGCCGCCGACCTGGGTGTCGGGTTCTCCCTGCGCCCCGCCGACCCGGAACTCCTGTGAGCGCGAGGAGTGAGCGGGGTTTGCGAGCCCCGCAGTCGCGAACAGAGGTGATCCTGTGAGCGCGAGGAGTGAGCCGGGTTTGCGAGCCCCGCAGTCGCGAACAGAGGTGATCCCGTGAGCGCGAGGAGTGAGCGGGGTTTGCGAGCCCCGCAGTCGCGAACGGAGATGATCCCGTGAGCGGGGAGCCGTACGCCGGGCTCGGCGGCTGGACCCCGGCGGCGCTGGGCGTACCGGGGGAGGTGCGCCGGGTGGTCTGTGCCCCCGAATCGGTGCTGAGCCGGCCGGGGCCGGAGGTGGACCCGACCGCCGAGGAGACCGTCCGGCTCGCTGCGGACCTGGTGGCCACCATGCGGGTCTCACCCGGCTGCGTGGGTCTGGCGGCGCCGCAGATCGGGGTGGGCGCGCAGGTGTTCGCGGTGGACGTGACCGGCCATCCCAAGACGGTGACGGTGCACGGCACCTTCGTGCTCTGCAACGCCCGGGTGGTGGAGGCGAGCCGGTGGAAGCCGGGCCGGGAGGGCTGCATGTCGGTGCCCGACCTGACCGGTGACGTGAAGCGGGCCAGCCGGTTGGTGGTCGAGGGGGTGCTGCCCGGCAGTGGTGCGCCGGTCCGGCTGGTCACCGACGGCTTCGAGGCCCGCGCACTGCAACACGAGATCGACCACTGCGCCGGCCTGCTCTTCCTCGATCGGGTGGCCGGTGCGCACGCGGTCTACCAGCGCAAGGTGTACCTGTGACGCGTCCTGTGCGGGGGTGGGGGAGCCGGGCCGAATTCCGGGCGACCGTCGTGAGTGGAGGGTCGTTTCCGAGCCGGTGGTCGGCGACCGGCGAGTCGTTCCCGGTCCTCGTGCGTCGCGCCGCTACGGTGGGGGCATCATGCGTCTGACGGTCGGTCCCCTGCCATCCGCCGTGTACTGGCGGCGTCGCGCCGTCGTACTCGGGGCGGGGCTTCTCTTTCTGATTGTCCTGCTCTACTCGTGCACCCGGTCCGGGGACACCAGCACCACACCGGGTGCCGGGTCCTCGACGTCGGCTCCCGCGGCGGGCGGCGCGTCGCCGACGGCCGCCTCGCCGCCTCCCGGGTCCGCGTCACCGTCCGGTCCGTCCGACTCGCCGGACTCGTCGGCCGGGCCGACCACCGCCCCGGGTACGAGCAGCACGCCGCCGGCCGATCCGCCCGCTGCACCTGTCAATCCGGCCCGGGTGGACGACGGCACCTGCACCGACGGCGAGATCGCGGTGACCCCGGTGGCGCTCCCCGCCGAGGTGCGTCGGGGTGCCCCGGTGGACCTGAGCCTCAAGATCCGGAACAAGTCACAGCGGACCTGTAACCGGGACGTCGGCGCGGACGTCCAGGAGTTGTTCATCAAGTCCGGTGCGGAGAAGGTCTGGTCGTCGGACACCTGTGGCACCGGCAAGGGCTCCGACCCGCAGTCCTTCACCCCGGGCTTCGAGCGCTCCTACCAGCTCACCTGGAACGGTATGGACGCCAGCCGGTGCAGCCAGGGGGTGGCCTCGGGGCCCAACCCGCCGGCCGGCAACTACCAGGTCTTCGCCCGGGTTGGCACCAAGCTGAGCGAGCCGGTGAAACTGGTCGTCACCGGCTGACCCGGGCCGCGGGTCGATCACCGGCGCTGACCGGCTCGGCCGAGCCGGTCAGCCTGGTCGTGACCGACGCCGGTCAGACGTAGCGTTCCAGGATGGACGCCTCGGCCAACCGGGACAGCCCCTCCCGGACGCCCCGGGCCCGCGCGTCGCCGACCCCCTCGACGGCCTGCAGGTCCTCCACGGTGGCACCGAGCAGCCGCTGGAGGCTGCCGAAGTGCAGCACCAGCCGGTCGACGATCGCCGCCGGCAGCCGGGGCACCTTGGCCAGCAGGCGGAACCCGCGCGGGCTGACCGCCGCGTCGAGGGCGTCGGAAGCGGCCGGGTAACCGATCGCCTTGGCGACCGCGACCAGGTCGATCAGCTCGGTCGCGCCGAGCAGGTCCAGCTCGACCAGGGCCTCGTCGAGGGTGCGCGACTTGCGGCCGGTGGGCAGGTAGTCCCGGATGACCAGGGTGCGGTCGGCGTCGACGCCGGCCATCAACTCGTCGAGTTGAAGGGCGAGCAGCCGGCCGTCGGTGCCCAGCTCGACCACGTACCCGGCGATCTCGTCGGCGATCCGGCGGACCATCTCCAGCCGCTGCACCACTGCGACCGCGTCCCGGACGGTGACCAGGTCCTCGATCTCCAGCGCGGAGAGGGTGCCGGAGACCTCGTCGAGGCGGAGCTTGTAGCGCTCCAGGGTGGCCAGGGCCTGGTTGGCCCGGGAGAGGATCGCTGCCGAGTCGTCCAGCACGTGTCGCTGGCCGTTGACGTAGAGGCTGATGATCCGCATCGACTGGCTGACCGAGATGACCGGATAGCCGGTCTGCCGGGCCACCCGCTCGGCGGTGCGGTGCCGGGTGCCGGACTCCTCGGTGGGGATGGAGGGGTCGGGCATCAGGTGTACGCCGGCCTGGACGATCCGGGTGCCGTCGCTGGAGAGCACCACCGCGCCGTCCATCTTGCACAGCTCGCGGACCCGGGTCGCGGAGAATTCGACGTCCATCGGGAAGCCGCCGGTGCAGATCCCGTCGACGACCTTGTCGTAGCCGAGCACGATCAGGGCACCCGTCCGCCCACGCAGGATGCGTTCGAGCCCGTCGCGCAGCGCGGTTCCGGGTGCCATCAGGGCGAGGTTGGCCCGCAGCGGATCACCGGCGCTGCCGGTGGCCCCGGTGACGCTCACGCTGATCGGACGGGTGGGTGAGCCCACGGCAGCGGCGCGGGTGTGGGGCGTCGCGCCGGCAGGCTTGGCGGCGTCGCGGTCGGTCGGCACGCGCACAGTCTACGGACTGCCCTGCGGTGGGTGCTCCCGTGGTTACTGTGATGTGTCACGGCGTCGGGGTCTTCCCACCTGCCGGACGTGCCGGGCGTTGTCCGGTATGGCCCGACCGGTCCGTGGGTGTCGGCCACCCTCGGTCACTCCGCGGATGCACGGGCGACAGCCTGGAGCGCCGATCGCACGTCCGTGACCTCGGTCACCTGCATGTTCCCGGGGCCGGCACCGGTGCCGTCGGGGCCGCATCCGGGCGGCACGAGGGCCGTCCGGAAGCCGAGCCGGGCGGCTTCGGCGAGTCGGCGGGGGACCGCACCGACCCGGCGTACCTCGCCGGTCAGCCCGACCTCGCCGATCGCCACCAGGTGCGGCGCGATCGCCAGGTTGAGCCCGCCGGAGGCGACCGCCAGCGCTACCGCGAGATCGGCGGCCGGCTCGACCACCCGGATCCCGCCGACGGTGGCCGCGAAGACCTCCCGGTCGTGCAGGGTCAGCCGCTCGGTGCGGCGTTGGAGCACCGCCAGCACCATGGCCAACCGGGCCCCGTCGAGCCCCGAGACGGTACGCCGGGGCGAGCCGGCCACCGTCGCCCCGATCAGCGCCTGCACCTCGGTCAGCAGCGCCCTGCGCCCCTCCATCGCCACCGTGACGCAGGTGCCCGGGACCGGCTCGGAGTAGCGGGTGAGGAAGAGCCCGGACGGGTCGGCCAGGCTGCTGATGCCCCCCTCGTGCATCTCGAAGCAACCGACCTCGTCGGCCGCACCGAACCGGTTCTTGACGCCCCGGACCATCCGCAGCGAGGAGTGCTTGTCGCCCTCGAAGTGCAGCACCACGTCGACCAGGTGCTCCAGCACCCGGGGACCGGCGACCTGGCCGTCCTTGGTGACGTGGCCGACCAGCACGGTGGCGATGCCGCGCTCCTTGGCGACCGCGACCAGGGCGGCGGTGACGGCCCGCACCTGGGTCACCCCGCCCTGCACCCCTTCGCTGCCGGTGGTGGAGATGGTCTGCACCGAGTCGAGGACCAGCAGGCCCGGCTTGACCGCGTCGAGGTGACCCAGCACGGCGGCCAGGTCGCTCTCGGCGGCCAGCCACAGCTGCTCGTGCAGGGCGCCCATCCGCTCGGCGCGCAGCCGGACCTGGCTGACCGACTCCTCGCCGCTGACCACCAGCGACGGGCTGCCCGCGGTGGCCGCCCACTGCTGCGCCACGTCGAGCAGCAGGGTGGACTTGCCCACGCCGGGCTCGCCGGCGAGCAGGACCACCGCGCCGGGGACCAGACCGCCGCCGAGGACCCGGTCGAGTTCGCTGACCCCGGTGGGCCGGGCGCGGGCCGGCGCGGCGCTGATCGTGGCGATCGGTCGGGCCGGCTCGGCCGGCATCCGGGAGCTGACCACCCGGCCGGAGACGACCGGCCCGGTGACCGTGGACTCGACCACCGATCCCCACTCGCCACACTCCGGGCAGCGCCCCACCCACTTGGGCGGCTGGTGGCCGCAGGCGTCGCAGGCGTAGGCAGGGCGGGGCTCACGGGCGGCCCGGCCCCGGGCCGCGCCGGACGCACCACGGGCGGGAGTCGATCGGGGGGTGGTCACCCCAGGACGCTAACCCCGACCGGTGACGAAAACACCGTCGGCGTGGTGGTCACCACGCCGACGGTGTCGTCGGTGCCTTCGGGTCCTGCCCGGGTCAGCCGCCGTGGCCGGAGCTGCCCTCCTGGCTGCTCTCCTCGCCACCCTCGCGGTGCACGATCGGGGAGGCCGGGGCCGCCGGGCTCAGCGGCACGCCGACCGGGACCGGGGTGCTGACGGTACGACCGCCGCCGAAGTCGAAGGTCAGGTTGACCTGCTGGCCGCTGCGCAGCGCCTCGTTCAGCCCGACGAGCTGGAGGTGCCTGCCGTTCTGCACGTTGAGCTGGACGTAACCGAGGGCCGGGATCTCGATCCGGGCCGGCTGTCCGGCCGGCGCGGACGGGCTGGCCGCCGCCGAGGGAGAAGCACCCTCCGACGGCGACGCGGTGTCCGACGGGGACGCGCCCTCCGAGGGCGAAGCACCCCCCGACGGGGACGCGCCCTCCGACGGCGAGGCACCCTCGGCCGGGGAGGCGGTGCCCGACGGGGACGCGCTCCCGGTCTCGGACGGGGACGCGGAGCCGGACGGGCTGGCCGAGCCGGCGGCCCCGGTGAGCAGGATCTGCCGGGCACTGTCGGTGGTGACGGTGACGGTGACCGGCTCCCGGGTGTCGTTGTAGATCACCGTGTTGATCGCGGCGTTCCCACCGGCGGCGAAGCCGCTCTCCCCCGGGTACGCGACGTAGAGACCGCGCACCTTGTACGCGTTGTCCGGCGTCTGGACGTTCACACCCTGGACCGACGGCTGCTTGTTGGCGGTCTCGGACACCTGGCCCGCCCCGCAACCCGTCGCGAGCAGGGCGGTCGTCGCCGCCAGGCCGGACAGCAGCAGGGTGGCCCGCCGGGAACCCCTGATCGAGCGCGTCACGTCGGTCCTCCTCGTCACGATCCGCACCCGGCCGTACCCCGGGCACGGGGTGGTCATACCCGCGCAGACCGCGCTCCAGGGTAGTTGGAGCTGATCGAGGGCCGCACGCGGACCCGGTGCCGCCACCCGGGCGGGTGCCGGTCAGACCACCCGACCACTCGCCACCAGTAACACCACATCGATCAGGGCCACCACCATGACCGCCCGGAACGCGGCCACCGAGCGACCGCCACCCCGGGTGGCGGCGCGTCCCGCGTACCAGCCGACGGCCGGGACCGCGACGGCCGCGACGACGGCCGCCCAGCCGACCCACGACGGTGGTCCGGGTGGCCCGAGGACCAGGGTGACGGTGGCGGCGAGCAGCAGTCCGGCGGCGGCCAGCCGGCTCCCGGTGGCACCGAGCCGGTGCGGCAGGCCGCGTACTCCCGTGCGGGCGTCGTCGGCCAGGTCGGGCAGCACGTTGGCGAAGTGCGCCCCCGCGCCCAGGCAGGCCGCCGCGACGATCAGCCAGACCGGTGGCGTCGGTGCCCCCGGGAGGGCGAGCACCACGAAGGCGGGCAGCGTGCCGAAGGAGACCGCGTACGGCAGCACCGAGAGCGGGGTGGACTTCAGCGGCCAGTCGTAGAGCAGCGCCGAGACCAGGCCGAGGGTGTACCAGAACGCGGCGACCGGGTTGGTGGTCGACGCCAACAGCACGGTGGCGATCGCGGCCAGCCTGGCGGCCACCACCACCGTGCGGCGATCCACCAGCCCGGCGGCGATCGGCTTGTCGGTACGCCCCACCGTGGCGTCCCGCCCGGCGTCCACCGCGTCGTTGGTCCAGCCGACGGCGAGCTGGCTGGACAGCACGGTGAGCACCACGGCGACCGTCCCGGCCGGACGGTGGCCGACCCCGACGGCGAGCAGTCCGGCCACCGTGGTCACGGCCAGGCCCGGTTCCGGATGACTCGCCCTGACCAGCCCCGACATCGTCCTCGACATACGGGAAGTCTGGTCGTTACCGGCCGGTCGTGTCACGCTCGGTGCCATGCGTGACGCTGCGGTGTCCAACGGTGTCCGGGTGCTGCCCCCCAACGACCCCCGCCAGTACGACGACCTCGCCGGTGAGTGGTGGCGGCCCGACGGCGCCTTCGCGATGCTGCACTGGCTGGCCCGCGCCCGCGCGGCCCTGGTGCCGCCGGCGACCCGGC
The DNA here is from genome assembly GCF_055517075.1 of Micromonospora sp. DSM 43699. Lineage (NCBI taxonomy): Bacteria > Bacillati > Actinomycetota > Actinomycetes > Micromonosporales > Micromonosporaceae > Micromonospora > Micromonospora sp. DSM 43699. The sequence continues at coordinate 89,375 of NZ_JBTMMT010000004.1, read as the reverse complement.
CCGACGCGGTCCTGGTCGACCTCGGCTGTGGTGCCGGGTTGATGGCCCCCCACCTGGCCGGCAAGGGCTACCGGCACGTCGGGGTGGACCTCACCCGGTCGGCGCTGGAGCAGGCGGCGGCACACGGGGTGACGGTGCTCGCCGCAGACGCCACGGCGGTGCCGCTCGCCGACGGTTGCGCCGACGTGGTGGCCGCCGGTGAGCTGCTCGAACACGTGCCCGACTGGCGGTCGGCGGTCGCCGAGGCGTGCCGTCTGCTGCGCCCCGGCGGGCTGCTGGTGCTGGACACCCTCAACGACACCGTGCTGGCCCGGCTGATCGCGGTGGAGCTGGGTGAACGGCTGCCCACGGTGCCCCGGGGCATCCACGACCCACGGTTGTTCGTGGACGACCGGGAATTGGTCGCCGAGTGCGCCCGGCACGGTGTCGCGCTGCGGGTGCGGGGGGTCCGCCCGGGTCTGCGGGGCACACTGGGCTGGCTGGTGCGGCGCGCCCTCGGGGGTGTCGGCCGGGGACGGCGCGACGGCGGGCCCAGGATCCGACAGACCTGGTCGACGGCGGTGCTCTACCAGGGCCGTGGGGTCCGACACGGGTAGCCGCCCCGGTTCGGGGTACCAGGAACACCCAGGAAGGGGAGCGGATGACTGTGGACGTACTGGCGGCGGCCCGCCGGTTGGCGCCGAGGTTCGCCGCGCGGGCGGCTGGCCACGACCGGGACGGCACCTTCCCGGTCGACGACTTCGCCGACCTGCGGGAAGCCGGGCTCTTCGGGTTGATGGTCCCGGCCGGGCTGGGGGGCGTCGACTCCTCCTTCGCCGGGTACGCGGCGGTCGCCACCGAGCTGGCCCGGGGCAACGGCGCGACCGCGCTGGTGTTCAACATGCACGCCTCGGTCACCGGCGCGCTCGGCGCGGTCACCGAGGAGTTGGCCGAGGCGTTGGGCGTACCGGACGAGGCGCTGGCTGCCCGGGACCGGCTGCTCCGGGCGGCGGCCGAGGGCGCCTGGTACGCGGTGGCGATGAGCGAACGCGGCGCGGGGGCCCGGCTGTCCCGGCTCAGCACGGTCTACGAGCCGGTCGACGGCGGTTGGCGGGTCAAGGGGAGCAAGGCGTTCTGCTCCGGGGCCGGTCACGCCGACGGCTACCTGGTGGCCGCGCGCAGTGCCGTCGACCCGTCGGTGGTGTCCCAGTTCCTGGTCCCCGCCGGGGAGGGGGTGACCGTGGAGCCGACCTGGGACGCCCTGGGCATGCGGGCCACCTCCTCGCACGACCTGCACCTGGACGTGACCGTGCCGGCGGACCGGCTGCTCGGCGGCGTGGAGGGGCTGGCCCTGGTGGTCGCCCAGCTCATGCCGCACTGGCTGGTGGCCAGCTATGCCGCCGTCTACGTGGGGGTGGCCCGCTCGGCGGTGGACGCCGCCGCCGAGCACCTCAACGCCCGGGACCTGGGCGGTCTGCCGGCGGTCCGGGCCCGGCTCGGCCGGGCGGACGCGGCGGTGGCGGCGGCGGAGCTGGTGGTGGCCGAGGCGGCCCGCCGGGTCGACGACGCCCCCGGTGACGAGGAGACGAACCGGTGGGTATGGCGGGCGAAACTGCTCGCCGGCAGCACGGCGGCGGAGGTGGCGGCGTCCATGCTGGAGGCGGCCGGCACCTCGGCGACCCGGCGGGGGCATCCGCTGGAACGGCTCTACCGGGACGCCCGCTGCGGCTCGCTGCACCCGGCGACCTCGGACGTGTGCGCCGACTGGCTCGGGGTGGCGGTGCTCGGGGGTGACCCGGACCGCGACGGAACGGCCCCTCGTTGGTGAGGGTGACGGAGGTCGGGGTGGCCGCCGGAGGCGCAGTGTCGACGAGAGGTGGGGACAGATGGCCGTGCCGTTGATCGCGGGGCTGGGTACGGCGCATCCGCCCGGTGCCAGCCAGGACGAACTCTGGACGGGGTACTTCGCGAAGCACTTCTCGGGTGCCACCCGGGCGCTGGCCGAGCGGATCTTCGCCAACTCGGGGGTGTCCCGCCGGCAGGCGGCGGTCAACCCGCTGCTGGAGGACGTCTCGGACTGGCCGACCGAGCGACGGATGCGGCGTTACCAGGTGGAGGCCCTGCCGCTGGGCAAGGAGGCGGTGGGCCGGGCGTTGACCGTCGCCGGGCTCGCGGCGAGCGACCTGGGCCTGTTCGTGGTCTGCTCGTGCACCGGCTACGCCACCCCCGGGCTGGACATCCTGCTCGCCCGTGACCTGGGCATGGCCCCGGACACCCAGCGTATGTTCGTCGGGCACATGGGCTGCTACGCGGCCCTGCCGGGGCTGGGCGCGGCGGGTGACTTCGTGACCGCGCGGGGTCGACCGGCGCTGCTGCTCTGCGCCGAACTGACCAGCCTGCACATCCAGCCGGCATCGGCCCGGATGGATACCCAGCAGATCATCTCGCACGCCCTCTTCTCCGACGCCGCGGTGGCCGCCGTGGTGGTCCCGGGGGCGGAGACCGGCACGCCGGGCTACGCGTTGCGCGAGGTCGCCTCGGTCACCGACACCTCGACCGCCGACCACATGACCTGGGACGTCACCGACACCGGTTTCCGGATGGGCCTGTCGCCGAAGGTGCCGCAGGTGCTATCGACGCACGTCCGGGGGCTGATCGACGGGCTGCTGGCCCGGCACGGCACGACGATCGCCGAGGTGGACGGCTGGGCGGTGCATCCCGGTGGGCCGCGCATCCTCAACGTGGTGGAGCGGGAGTTGGCACTGCCCGACGACGCGCTGGCGGCCTCCCGGGCGGTCCTCGACGAGCACGGCAACTGCTCCTCGCCGACGGCGTTGCTGATCGTGGACCGGCTGCTCCGGCGAGCGGTGCCGCCCCGGTGGATCGTGCTGCTCGCCTTCGGCCCGGGGCTCACCCTCTACGCGGCTCTCCTCGAACGCCGGTCCTGACCGCCCTGGTCCGCGGTGGAATGCCTGGTCGGGGCCGGTGGACTCGGCGCTGCGCCGAGCGCCGTGGCCGGCGTCTGGCTACCCTCGCCGGGTGGGGGTCGAGGCGGGCGGTGGGGACCGGCTGCGCGGTGCGGTGCTGGCCGGCGCGGTCCTGCTCGCCCTGCTCGGGGGCGGCTGGTGGTGGTCGGCCACCGCCCCGGCGACCGGCCGGACCGGGACGGCGACGGTGTCGCCGGAATCGTCGGCCCGGACGGAGGCGACCCGGCGCGTCGTGGTGATCGACCCCCGGACCGGTCGGGTGCTGGGGTCGACCGAGCTGCCCGGCGCTTCCGGCGACCCCGACGTGGGGCTGCCGACGTTCACCGACACCCGGTGGCGCGAGCGGATGACCCTGGTGGCCGGGCGGGCGCCGGTCCGCCGGGAGTCGGTGGCCGACGGCGCGCGGCACCTGTTCCAGTACCGCTGCTCGGGAGACGGCACCCTGCTGATCTCGATCCTGCACGACGATCCGCCGGAACGACGACAGACCGACTGCGACGGTGAACTGGTCGCGTGGGAGCTGACCGGCCCGGACGGGCTCACCCGGTTGGAGTTCTCGGCGGTGGGGCCGGGGTCGGTCGAGTTGGAGGCGCAGGTCGTCGCGGTGCCCTGAGCGACGCTTACTGCGCGGCTATGCCCGCTGCGCGGGGCCGGCCGGCACCCGCACCGGCACTTCCTGGCCCTCGTGGCGGGGTCAGCCGGCGAGCCGGGCCAGGTCGTCCCGGTAGTCGACGGCGGCACCCAGCTCGGGCAGGACCCGGACCACCGTGCCGGCCCGGTCCGCCAGCAGCGCCGGGGCGGTGTCGGGCCGGGCGGGCAGGTGCAACGCGGCGCGCAGTTCGCCGGTGGGGTCGGCGAGGGCGCGTACCGGGCCGCCGACGGGTGGGGCGGGAGTCACCTCCCGCCCACCGGCGACGCTTACCACCTGGACGCCCTCGGGTGCGGCGCTGGCGGCGGCGGCCACCTGCGCGGCGCAGGCGCACCCGTCCACCAGAATGATCATTGCGGGCAGCAGACCGCGTAGCGGGACCGGCCGCTGGTCGACGTCGACCAGGTCAAGGGCAGGCAGCGACCGGCCGACCAGCGGTGGTGGCGAGGCCGACTGCGGCAGCACGGTGGGCCGGTCGGTGCCGCGGGACGACCGGGGCCAGGTGACGGTGACCAGACCGACGGTGGTGGCCAGCACCGCCACCAGGAGCATCAACAGCGGTAGCCCGAGCGGTGGTCGGCCGTCCGGGCGGGGGGTCAGCCCCAGCCGCCGTCGCCAGCGGGTGGCCGAGCTGCGGCGGCGCAGCTCGCGGCGCAGCTGGGCGGCCTCCTCGGCGAGCGCGGACGCGTCGTCCGGCACCACCACCCGACCCCACTCCGGCGGCAGATCGGGCAGTCCGTGTCCCTCTGCGTCAGGCATGCCCATCGGACCCCCCGGTAAGCGGTGCGGCGAGCGGTGTGCGGTACCCCTCCAGCCTCCCGCACGGACCCTCCTGCCGCCAGACCTGGGCGGCCGGGACGCCGCCGGGCTACCATGGGAGGAGCGCATAGCCCGAGAAATCCACGCTCCGTCCGCCCGTACCGGGTTGTCATCCGCTGCTCACGGAGCGTGTCTGAACCATTGGTTTGGCCGCCTGTCAAGCCGAAGCAAGACCTCTCACAGGGCCCCTGAGCTGCGCCAACGGTCAGGACGGCAGCGGGACATTGGTGCCTGAGCGTGTTACCCTAGACACAGCGAAAGGGGTTTCGAACCTATGGTTTTCAGCGTCGGCGAGACCGTTGTCTACCCCCACCACGGGGCCGCACTCATCGAGGCAATCGAGACTCGGGTCATCAAGGGTGAGCCCAGGGAATACCTGGTTCTGAGGGTCGCGCAGGGTGACCTGACGGTCCGGGTGCCCGCCGAGAACGCCGAGATCGTGGGCGTCCGTGAGGTGGTCGGCGAAGAAGGCCTGGGAAAGGTCTTCGACGTGCTCCGGGCACCGCACACCGAGGAGCCGACCAACTGGTCGCGGCGTTACAAGGCGAATCTGGAGAAGCTGGCCTCCGGCAACCCGCTGAAGGTCGCCGAGGTCGTCCGCGACCTGTGGCGTCGGGAGCGGGAGCGGGGCCTTTCCGCGGGTGAGAAGCGCATGCTCGCCAAGGCCCGTGACATTCTCGTCGGCGAGGTCGCGCTGGCCGAGAAGAGCACCAAGGACGAGGCGGAGTCGCTGCTCGACAAGGTCCTCACCGAGGCCTGATCCCACCGCATCGTCGTACCCACTGCGTAGCGAAGAATTCCCGAGGACCGCGACGTGACCGCGCAGCTCAATCCGCGCGGTGACGTCGCGGTCCTCGTTCCTGCCGCCGGTGCCGGGGTAAGACTCGGTCCGGGTGGTCCCAAGGCGCTCCGGCTGCTCGGCGGGGAGCCCCTGCTGGTGCACGCGGTACGCCGGATCGCGGCCGCCCCGTCGGTGCACACCGTGGTGGTGGCCGCGCCGGCCGCCGAGGTCGACGCGGTCCGGCGGCTGCTGGCCCCGGTGGCCCCGGTCCTGGTGGTGGCGGGTGGTGCCGAACGACAGGCGTCGGTGGCGAACGCCCTGGCCGCCGTGCCGCCGGGTCCGGGCATCGTGCTGGTGCACGACGCCGCCCGGGCGCTCACCCCGGCCGCACTGGTCGAGGCGGTGGCGGCGGCGGTCCGGGCCGGCCACGACGCGGTGATCCCGGTGCTTCCCGTGGTCGACACGATCAAGAAGGTGGACGGCGACGGCGTCGTCCTCGGCACCGTCGACCGGTCCGCCCTGCGGGCCGTGCAGACCCCGCAGGGTTTCCGTCGGGAGGTGCTGGCCGCCGCGCACGCCGCCGCCGGTGACCCGCTCACCGACGACGCCGGCCTGGTCGAGAAGCGGGGTGTGCCGGTGTTCTGTGTGCCCGGCTCCGAGTACGCGCTGAAGGTCACCCGCCCGTTCGACCTGACCCTGGCCGAGCAGCTGCTGGCCGCCGGGCATTGACGCGTACCCTCGATTCATGATCGTTCCCCGGGTCGCCGTCGGCACCGACATCCACGCCTTCGCCGCTGGCCGGCCGTGCTGGCTGGCCGGCCTGCACTGGCCCGGCGAGGACGGCCTGGCCGGGCACTCCGACGCCGACGTGGTCGCGCACGCCGCCTGCAACGCACTGCTCTCCGCCGCCGGGCTCGGTGATCTCGGGGCCAACTTCGGGGTCGACCAGCCGGAGTGGGCCGCCGCCTCCGGGGTGGCGCTGCTCACCGAGTCCGCCCGCCGGGTCCGCGCGGCCGGGTTCGGGATCGGCAACGTCTCGGTGCAGGTGGTCGGCAACCGGCCCCGGATCGGCCCGCGTCGTGAGGAGGCACAGCGGGTGCTCTCCGCGGCGGTCGGTGCACCGGTCACCGTCACCGCCGCCACCAGCGACGGGCTCGGCTTCACCGGGCGGGGCGAGGGCCTGGCCGGCATCGCGGTGGCCCTGGTCTACGACGCGGCGGCGGGGTAGGGCCGGCAGTGACCGACGACGAATCGACCCTGGACGGCTACCGGCAGCGAGCCCAACTGCTTGCCGAGCTGGGCCGCTACGACGAGGCCGCCGAGGAGCTGGGCTTCGCGCTCGCCCTGGCCCCGGCCGACCCGTCCGCATTGACGCTGCTGGCCCGGCTGCACCTCGCCGCCGACCGCCCCGGTGCGGCGGTCGCCGCCGCCGACGCGGCGATCGGCGGCCCGTCGGCACTGCCGGACCCGCCTGGCCCGTCGGCACTGCCGGACCCGCCTGGCCCGTCGGCACTGCCGGACCCGCCTGGCCCGTCGGCCCCGCCAGGCTCGCCCGGCTCGTCTGGCCCGCCCGGCCCGTCGGCCCCGTCCGGCTCGCCCGGCCCGTCGGCCCCGCCAGGCTCGCCCGGCTCGTCGGAACAGGTGGGCTTCTCGGTGCCGCCTGTCACACCAGGACCGCCGCCGCCGGGCCGGACCGCACCGGCGGTCGGGTCCGGCCCGTCCGGGGAGGTCGGCGCGATGGTGCCGACCGCCGCGCTTGTCGTCCGGGCGATCGCCCTCGCCGACCTGGGGGAGTACGCCGAGTCGGCCCGTACCGCCGATCGGATCCTGGCGGCCGGGCCGGCCGACGCGTACGCCCAGCGGAGCGCGGCGGCGATCCTGGCCGAGGCGCGCAACGGCCAGCCGGCGCTGAACGCGGCCTGGCGTGGGGTGGAGCTGGCCCCCGACGAGCCGCAGGCGCACCTGGTGCTGGCCCTGGTCGCCGGCCGGCTGGAGCTGTTCGACCTGGCCGAGCGGGCCTACCGGGAGGCGCTGCGGCTCGACCCGGAGCTGGCCGAGGCCCGGCACGACCCGGGGGTGCTACGGCTGGAGCGGCGTCGCTGGGTGCTGGCGCTGGAACAGGTTGCCGCGTTGGCGCCGGTGCACCCGGCCCGCGCGGAGAAGCTGCCGCTGTGGACCGGGCTGCGCCGGTTCGTCCTGGTCGGTGGCGGCTGGTCGCTGGTCGCCAGCCTGCTGCTCGCCGTCCTGGCCGCCGGCGGGGCGGGGGCGAGCCGACTGGTGGCGGTGCTGGCGGCGGCCGGTGGCGGCCTGCTGGCCTGGCGGCTGGCCCGGCAGGTCCCCGAGCTGAGCCGGGTGGTCCTGCCGGTGCTGCGCCGGGAGGACCGGCCGTTGGCCCTCGCCGTGTACGCCGTCCCGACCGCCCTGGCGCTGCTGCTGCTCTTCGCCCTGGTGGGCAGCCCGTGGCCGCTGGTGCTCGCCATCGCCGTCGCGGTGCCCGCCACCCTGATCGCCGCCACCCGCGCGGGCGTCTAGGGCGGTCCCGCCGGGGCGTTCAGGAACGCCGGGGCAGTCGGCGGCAGGAACGCCGGGCGGTCGGGTGCGCCAGGGCAGTCGGCAGCGGATGGTCAGGGGCGGCGGGTCCAGGTCCAGGCGTAGTCGGTGTCCTCGCACTCCACGGCGGCGTCGCAGAGGTCGAGCGGGCGGAAGGTGTCGACCATGACGGCCAGCTCGTCGAAGAAGTCGACGCCGATCGAGCGTTCCGCCGCACCCGGCTGCGGGCCGTGGGTGAAGCCGGACGGGTGCAGCGAGATCGAGCCCTGCCCGATGCCGGAGCCGCGTCGGGCCTCGTAGTTGCCGCCGGTGTAGAAGAGCATCTCGTCGGAGTCGACGTTGTGGTGGTGGTACGGCACCGGGATGGCGTCGGGGTGGTAGTCGACCTTGCGGGGGACGAACGAGCAGATCACGAAGTTGGGGCCCTGGAAGGTCTGGTGCACAGGCGGCGGCTGGTGGATGCGGCCGGTGATCGGCTCGAAGTCGTGGATGGAGAACGCCCACGGGTACTGGTGCCCGTCCCAGCCGACCACGTCGAACGGGTGGTGGGCGTAGACGTGCCGGGTCCAGGCGGTGCCGGTGGCCCGGGAGCGGTGCCGGACCAGCACCTCGACGTCGGTCCCGTCGACGAGCAACGGCGCGTCCGGCCCCCGGACGTCCCGCTCGCAGTACGGCGAGTGTTCGAGGAACTGGCCGCGCACCGACAGGTAGCGCTTCGGTGGGCCGATGTGCCCGCTGGCCTCGATGGTCAGCAGCCGGACCGGGGTGTCGCCGGTGGGGACCAGCCGGTGCACTGTCGAGGTGGGGACGACGACGTAGTCGCCGGCGACCAGGTCGAGTGCGCCGAAGGTGGACTCCAGCCGCAGCGTGCCCGCCTCGACATAGAGGCACTCGTCGCCGGTGGCGTTGCGGTAGAGCGGGGACGGCCGGTCGGCCAGCGCGTACCCGATCCGGACGTCGTCGTTGGCGAGCAGGTGACGCCGGCCGAGCACCGGGTCGGCCCCCGCGCCGGCGAGCTGGTGGGTACGCAGGTGGCGCGGCTTGAGCGGATGGTTCGGCAGCCGGGTGTAACCGGGTGGGGTGAACTCCTCGGCGGCGACGATCGCGGTCGGCGGATGCCGGTGGTAGAGCAGGGACGAGTCGGCGGAGAAGCCCTCCTGGCCCATCAGCTCCTCGGTGTAGAGGCTGCCGTCGGGCTGGCGGAACTGGGTGTGCCGCTTGCGGGGCACCTCGCCGAGGCTGCGGTAGTACGGCATGTCGCCTCCCGTTTCATCCCGATATCCGGCCGGTGGCGTCCGATAACCGGACGTTGCTGTCCGTTCCTTGACAGCGTCCCGTAGATTCTTGTCTCGTGTCAACGCAGGTCCCCCGCCTCCTCGCCGGGCTCGTCGACGACGCCGCCGTCTTCCCGCCCGGCAGCGCGTCGCTGCCCGACGCGCTCGTGGCGCACCGCGAACACCACACCTCCTGGTATTCCGCCCTGGTCGGCCCGCTGCTGGTGCCCGCCTCCGCCGTCGCCGCCGGCACGCTGACCGGCCTGGTCGACCCGGCCGAGAGCTTCGTGGTCGGGCTGATCGGCGACACCGGCATCGCCCGGCTGCCCGCCGCGCTGACCGGCCTCGCCGCCGCCGGCATCGTGGTCCGGCAGGTCGAGGTGGCGGTCGCCCACCGCGGTGAGGACCCGCAGCCCGGCCTGGCCGAGCTGCTCCGGCTCGCCGGGGCGGGGGCGGACCGGGAGCCCACCCGGTCCGGCGACCTCGACTGGTACGCCGAGCTGCCGCTGACCTTCGGGCTGAGCGCCGCGCTCGACACCCTCGCCGAGGCCCGCGCGGCAGGCGTACCGATCGCCGCGAAGTTCCGCACCGGCGGGCTGGCCGCAGAGCTCTTCCCCACCCCGGTCGAGCTGGCCGCGGTGATCTGCGCCTGCCGGGACCGGGAGGTGCCGTTCAAGCTGACCGCCGGGCTGCACCACGCGGTGCGCCACCTCGACCCGGAGACCGGCTTCACCCACCACGGCTTCGGCAACGTGCTGGCCGCCACCCTCGCCGCCGCCGCCGGTGCCGAGGTGGACGCCGTCGCCGTACTGCTCGCCGACACCGATGCGGTACGGCTTGTCGAGCCGGCCCGCGCGGCCCGCGACGCCGACCGTCCGCTGTGGGTGGGGTTCGGCTCGTGCAGCGTCCGGGAACCACTTACCGATCTGATCCGGCTGGGGCTGGTGAACGGGGGATTCGACAGATGAGCTGGGTGCCGGGCGTGGACGGGTCGCCGTACGGGGTGACCAACCTGCCGTACGGGGTGTTCCGGCACGACGGGCAGCCGCCCAGGATCGGCGTACGCGTCGCCGACCTGGTGTTCGACCTGGCCGGCGCGGAGTCGGCGGGGCTGGTGCTCGCCGCCGGGGCGTTCGGCCGGCCCACCCTCAACGACTTCATGGCGCTGGGTCGCCCGCAGTGGACCTCGGTCCGGCAGCGCCTGGCCGAACTGCTCACCGACCCGGCGCACCGGGCCGCCGTGGAGCCGCTGCTGGTGCCACTGGCCGAGGTCGAGCTGATGCTGCCGTTCGAGGTGGCCGACTACGTCGACTTCTACTCCTCCGAGCACCATGCCGGCAACGTCGGGCAGATCTTCCGCCCCGGCCAGCCGCCGCTGCTGCCGAACTGGAAGCACCTGCCGATCGGCTACCACGGCCGGGCCGGCACGGTGGTGGTCTCCGGCACCCCGATCGTCCGCCCGACCGGGCAGCGCGGCACCGACCAGGGCCCCACCGTCGGCCCGTCGGTACGCCTCGACATCGAGGCCGAGGTGGGTTTCGTGGTCGGGGTGCCGAGCGCGCTGGGCGACCGGGTGCCCACCGCCGACTTCGCCGACCACGTCTTCGGGGTGGTGCTTGTCAACGACTGGTCGGCCCGGGACATCCAGGCCTGGGAGTACCAGCCGCTCGGGCCGTTCCTCGGCAAGTCCTTCGCCACCTCGGTCTCCGCCTGGGTGACCCCGCTGGACGCGCTGGCCGACGCGTTCGTGCCGGCCCCGGAGCAGGAACCGGCGGTGCAGGACTACCTGCGGCAGACCCCGCACCTGGGCCTCGACCTGCGGCTTTCGGTCGAGTGGAACGGCGGGCGGGTCACCGAGCCGCCGTTCGCCGGCATGTACTGGACCCCGGCCCAGCAGTTGGCCCACCTCACCGTCAACGGCGCGTCCCTGCGGACCGGCGACCTGTACGCCTCGGGCACCGTCTCCGGCCCCGAGCGGGGTCAGGTCGGCTCGTTCCTGGAGCTGACCTGGGGCGGTGCCGAACCGGTCCAGGTCGGCGGGGACACCCGTACCTTCCTGGCCGACGGTGACACCGTCACCCTGCGGGCCACCGCCCCCGGCCCGGACGGCACCACCGTCGCCCTCGGCGAGGTGACCGGGCAGATCCTGCCCGCCCGCTGAGGCTCTCCGCCCCCGCCCGTCCCCAGGGCAGCCGGCCCGCTCCGACCGGTCCGTCCACCGGGCAGCCGGCTCGCTCCGCCGGCCGTCGCACCGGTTGTCCGATCGTCCGTGCCTCCCGCCGCGTTTGTCCTTCGGATTCCGTCGGCACACCCTGCGTCGCCCGCCTCCCGTCGGCGGCGTGGGGTGTGTCGGCGTGACACGTCCCAGCGGACAGGAGGTAGGAGCATGAACGATCTCGTCGGCGCGGTGTGGCGCACCAGTAGCCGCTCGAACGACCAGGGGCTCTGTGTGGAGGTGGCGGACAATCTCGTCCGTACCCGGGCAGTGGTCGGGGTACGCGACTCCAAGGACCCGTCGGGTCCGGCCCTGGTCATCGGCCCACCGGGTTGGGCGGCGTTCGTCGACGCCGTCCGGGAGGGGCTGTTCCGGCCCTGAGCGATGCGGTCACCGGTGCCCCGGACGGGGCACCGGTGACGGAAATTTCATCGTCCGACCTCCCGTCGGCCGCTCACTCCCCGTACGGTGGACGACACGGGAGGTGTCATGGCGACGGTTTCGGTCACCGATTTCATCGAGGCGCCGGCCGTCGACGTGTGGACACTCCTGACCGACCTGCCGGTCCGCGTCGACTGGCTCTGCACGGTCAGCGCCGTCGAGCTGCTCACCCCCGGGCAGTTCGGGCCGGGCACCGTCTGGCGGGAGACCCGCACCCGGCCGGACGGTGGCGACCAGCCGGAGGAGTTCGTCGTGCTGGCCGCCGAACCACCGCACCGACTGGAGCTCAGTTCCCCCGGCATCGGGGTGGACTACCGGATCAGCTGGACCCTGCGGACGGTCCAGCGCCGTCGCCGGGGCTGCACCGCCGTCACCGTCGAGCACCGGGCGGTGCCGACCGCCCCGTACGGCCGGATGCTGGCGCTGCTCTTCGGCGGCCTGGCCGCCCGGACGGTGGAGGGCGCGATCCGGCGGGACCTGACCGCGCTGGCCGCCACCATGCGCAGCACCGGCCGGGCCACCGCAGCCTGACCCGCCCCCGGCACTCCGCACCCCGGCAGCCGGCCCCGCACCCGCGCCCCGAGCGCCCGGGGACCTGGCCGGGATCGGGTTGGCGCATCCGTTCGCGCGACGCGGCGTGACCTGACCGGTCCCGAAGGGGAAGGCCTGGGTAGGGTGCCGGGCGGAGGTGGGCATGGGATTCCCCAAGGGACGGCGACGACTAGTGGTCGCGGCCGCCACGCTGCTCACCCTCGCGGTGGTCGCCGGCATCGGTTACCGGGTGCTCGCCCCCGCCGAGGTAAGCACGCCCGCCCAGGGCGCGCCGCCGTCGGCCGGCACCCCGGCGATCGGGGTGGTGGGCCGGCTGCCTGTCGCGCCGCTTGTGGTCGCGGGACGGCTCCGGGTCTACGCCGCCGACCGGCAGCTCTATGCCGACCAGCCCGCCGACGGCCGGAACCGGGTCACCCCGTTCTGGTCGTACCGGCGCTGGCCCGCCTCGCTCGACGGGGTGCTGGCGGCCGGTACGACGGTGCTCAGCCACTGGTCGGACGGGAAGCTGGTGGCGCTGGACGCCCTCACCGGCCGGGTCGCCTGGCGGGCCGACGGGCCCGAGCCGGACGACACCCCGCCAGCCCGGCGCACCGGGGCGGCCACCGTCTGGGACCCGCGCGGGATCTCCGTCGCATCCACCCCGGCGGGCCGGACGGTGCTTGTGGTCTCCGGGGCGGGCAGTCTGCGCGGCCACGACCTCGCCGACGGGCGGGCGCTCTGGCGGGTCGACGGTGACCCGGACTGCCGTACCGACCTGGGCACCACCGCCGCCGGGCAGGTCGTCTCGGTCGACTCCTGCGCCGGGCCGACGGCTGTCGAGTTCCGGGACGTCGCCACCGGCACGGTCGCCACCCGCTGGCGACCGCCGGACGCCCCCGACCGGTTCGCCGTCACCCCGGTCGGCTGCCTCACCCCCCGCTCGCAGTGCCGGGGGCTGCGCACCGACGCCGGCTCCGGCGGCCGGGGTTGGCAGGTCGGCCCGGGTGCGCCGATGGCCGCCCCCGCGCTGGACGCGGCCGACAGCACCCTGGTCGGTGAGCTGGCCGTCGGTGACGACGGCGGGGTGCTCAAGGGGCGGGAGGCCCGCAGCGGCAAGGAACGCTGGCAGCGCGGTGACCTGGGCCCGGTCCAGATCCTCGCCACCGAGGCCGGCCGGCTCTACGTGCTTACCGAACGCCGCGAGCTGGTCACCCTGGACCCGGTCACCGGTGCCCAGCGGTCCCGGTTCCCGATGACCCCCGGCCGGGACGGCATCGGCTGGAAACCCGGCCGGGCGTACGCGGCAGGCGGCTACGTCGCGGTGGAGCGGCTGCGGGAGCGCGCCGACCCGGACGACGACGACCAGGCGTACTTCCTGATGGCCGAGCCGGTGGTGCTCGCCGCGACCTGAACCCGGCCCCGGCGAGCCCTGACCTGGTCCCGCCCGTCGGCGCCCGGCCCGCCGAGCCCTGGTCCCGCCCCCATCGAGCCCGTGACCGAACGGGCTCAGGACAGCGCGGCCTCTGCGGCGGCCAGGAAGGCGTCGTTCTCGGCCGGGGTGCCGATGGTGACCCGTACCCCGTCGCCGGGGAACGGCCGGACGATCACGCCGCGCGCCTCGCACGCCCGACCGAACTCCACGGCCCGCCCGCCCAGCGGCAGCCAGACGAAGTTGGCCTGGCTGGACGGCACGTCGGGGACGAGCTTGCGGAGCGCCTCGGTGACCCGGTCCCGTTCGGCGACGACAAGCGCGCAACGGCGCTCGACCTCGTCGGCCTGGGCCAGCGCGGCAAGCGCCCCCGCCTGGGCGGCGGTGCTCGTGGAGAACGGGGTGACCACCTTGCGTACCGCCGCGGCCACCTCCGGGGCACCGACCAGCCAGCCGATCCGCAGCCCGGCCAGCCCCCACGCCTTGGACAGGGTGCGCAGCACCACCACGTTGGGCCGGTCGAGGTAGGTCAGGCCGTCCGGCACCTGTGGGTCGGTGACGAACTCCCGGTACGCCTCGTCGATGACGACGAGCACGTCGTCGCCGACGGCGTCGAGGAACCGGTCCAGCTCCGGCTTGCGTACCGCCGTGCCGGTGGGGTTGTTGGGGTTGCAGACCAGCACCATCCGGGTCCGGTCGGTCACCGCCGCGGCCATCGCCGCCAGGTCGTGCCCGTGGCCGGCGTCGTTGGGCACCCGCACGCTGTTCGCCCCGCTGGTCGCCGCGATGATCGGGTACGCCTCGAACGAGCGCCACGAGTAGAGCAGCTCGTCGCCGGGCAGGCAGGTGGCCCGGACCAGGTGCTCGGCCAGCGCCACCGACCCGCAGCCGGTGGCGATCCGGTCGGGGTCCACGCCGTACCGCTCGGCGAGCGCGGTGCGCAGCGCCACCACGCCCATGTCCGGGTAGCGGTGCGAGCCGGTGACCGCCTCGGTGACCGCCTCGACCACCCCGGGCAGCGGCCCGTACGGGACCTCGTTGCTGGCCAGCTTGATCGCCTCGGCCAGGCCCAGCTCGCGGGCCAGGTCGGCCGGACTGCGCCCGGGTACGTAGTTGGGCAGCGCGTCCAGGTCGGCGCGGGTCAGCCGCAGCGACGGCTGGTGACGTCCGGTGTCGGTCATGGGGTGTCTCCCGGGGGCTCGGGGGCGGCGCGGTCGGTGGGGGTGTCGGGGCTGTCGGGTCGCGGCACCTGCACCACTACCGTCTGGGCCCGCTTGTCGTGCAGCGCCTGGCGCAGCGGGTGGTCGAAGAGCGCGGAGACCGCGTCGACGAACTGGAGCAGCAGGCCGAAGCCGCAGCAGAACCAGAGCAGGGTGGGCATGCCCATGGTGCTCCACCGGCGGGTGGCCCGGCCGAAGCCGAGCGGCTGGTCGGCGTCGACAGGCACCGCCCGGATGCGCAGCAGCCGCTTGCCCAGGGTCTGCCCGCCGGAGGCCATCGTCGGCACCTCGTAGGCGAACCAGAGCGCGGTCGCGATGACCAGGATGGCGATCTGGAGGCCGCCGGCCTGCTCGCCGATGGTGGGCAGGCCCTCCCGGGAGGAGTCGCCGGCCATCGCCCGGCGGACCGCCTCCCGCAGGTAGGGCGCGGTCTCCTCGAAGTACCGCCAGACGAACCAGCCGTTGACCACCGCGTTGAGCAGGAAGACGGCACCGAAGTCGATCAACCGGGCGACCAGCCGGGCGCCGTAACCGGCAAGCGGCACGCCGTGCGGGCGCGGCTCCGGGGGACGCCCCGGCCAGGTCGGGTACGGCCAACCGGGCGGCGGCCCGCCGGGCTGACCGACCCCGTCCACGCCCGGCTGCGCTGCCCCGGGTCGTCCCGCGACCGGCGGCTGCCCGGCCCAGGGCGGGCCGGAGGTCCCCGGTGGTGTGCCAGGTGCACCGGGGGCGGTCGGGGCCCACGGGGATGCCGAGGGTCGACCGGCCGTCGTCGGTCCGCCGGCGGCGGGGGACGTCGGGGCGGGCGGCTCTTCGACCGGCTCCGGTTCGGGCGGCGGCGGACCGTCCGGTGGGGTGGCGTCGACCGGGATCGGGGCACCGATCCAGCCCTCACCGTCCCACCACCGTCGGGTGGTCGGCTCGGCCGGGTCGACGTGCCACCCTGGTTGCACGCTCACGGTCTCGCCCTGCGCTGTCCGGTGCGGTCGCTCTGCTCGCTCACCCGGCAACCTTAACGACGATGGTGCCGGCGAACTTGTCGTGGAGGCACTGCTGCCACGGCTTGTCCCAGAGCTGCCACAGCCCGTCGAGGTAACTGAAGCCGGGAATGACCGCCCCGCCGACCTGGTGGACGGCCCACCGCTTGGCCGCCGCCTTCCGGGTCAGCGTGCCGGCCGGGTCGAGTGGCACCACCTGGAGCTTCATCGCCCGCTTGCCGATGGTCTGCCCGGTCCTGAACATCATCTCGACCTGGTAGAGGTAGCTCAGAACGAACATCACCAGGAAGATCACGGCCTCCAGCGCCAGCAGCGGCAGCAGGAAGGCGGTGAACGGGTCGGCGATGGGCTGGCCGTCGGACCCGGTGCTCAGGTCCGGCAGGACCAGCGTGAAGAAGACGATGAAGGCCGGCACGATGAAGACCAGGCTGGCCGCCCCGAGCACCAGCCCGTCGATGAGCACCGCGAGCAGCCGGTCGCCGAAGCCGGCCAGCGGCAGCCCGCGCGGCGAGAACCCCGGAAAGCCCGGCGGTGCCGTGCCGGGTGCCGGCGGTGGGTATCCGGGCAGGCCGGCGTACGGGCCGGGTGGCGTCGGGTAGGGGCCGGGCTGCGGATACCCGCCGGGTGGGGCGGGGTGGGGGCCGGGTTGCGGCGGCACGGCGTACCCCTGGGGGGTGGGGCCGGAGGGCGGGGCGAAGCCGCCGGCGGCGGGCGGAGGCCCACCGGCCGGCGGCGTCGGGTGTGTCGGAGGCTGCGTCACGCGGGACAGTGTTACAAATTGCCGCGCGCTTCCTGCTCCCGCTCGATGGCCTCGAACAGCGCCTTGAAGTTCCCCTTGCCGAAACCGAGCGAGCCGTGCCGCTCGATCAGCTCGAAGAAGACCGTCGGGCGGTCCTGCACCGGCTTGGTGAAGATCTGGAGCAGGTAGCCGTCCTCGTCCCGGTCGACCAGGATCTTGCGGGACTTCAGCTCCTCGATCGGCACCCGCACGTTGCCGATCCGGGCCCGCAGCTCCGGGTCGTCGTAGTACGAGTCGGGCGTGTCGAGGAACTCGACACCGGCCGCCCGCATCGCGTCGACGCTGGCCAGGATGTCGTTGGTGGCGACCGCGATGTGCTGCGCGCCGGGCCCCTGGTAGAACTCCAGGTACTCGTCGATCTGCGACTTCTTTCGGGCCACCGCAGGCTCGTTGAGCGGGAACTTCACCTTCCGGGTGCCGCTGGCGACGACCTTGCTCATCAGCGCCGAGTAGTCGGTGGCGATGTCGTCGCCGATGAACTCCGCCATGTTGGAGAAGCCCATCACCCGCTTGTAGAACTCCACCCACTCGTCCATCCGGCCGAGTTCGACGTTGCCGACCACGTGGTCGACGGCCTGGAAGAAGCGCTTCGGCTGGAGGCCGGCGGCGATCATCGGCTGCCGGTCGACGATCGGCCCCCGGGCCACGAAGCCGGGCAGGAAGGGGCCGGTGTAGCGGGACCTGTCGACCAGGCTGTGCCGGGTGTCGCCGTAGGCGGCGATGGTGGCGAGCCGGACGGTGCCGTGCGCGTCGGTCACGTCGTGCGGCTCGACCAGGCCGGTCGCGCCCTGGGTCAGGGCGTGCGCGTACGCGGCGTCGACGTCCGGCACCTCCAGCGCGATGTCGCTCACCCCGTCGGAGTGCTTCGCGACGTGGTCGGCGCCGGTCGCGTCGGGGCGGACCGCGCCGGTCAGCACGAACCGGGCCGAACCGCTTGTCAGCACGTACTCGGCGTGGTCCCGGTAGCCCTGCTCCGGCCCCCGGTAGGCCACGCAGGTCATGCCGAACGCGGTGGAGTAGTAGTGCGCGGCCTGCTTGGCGTTGCCGACCAGGAAGTGCACGTGGTCGAGGCCCTTGACCGGGAACGGGTCACGGGTGATGTCGTGGTCGACTGCGCCGATGAGCGTGTCGACGTCGATGTCCTCGGTCGACTGGGGTCGGTCGATCGCCTGGGTCACGGTGGCCTCCCTCGGTTGCGGCCGGCTTCGTGGGCCGGTGGTCCGACAGCTCTTTGCCGGAAGCATCGCGGTGGCCGGGTCCACTGGGCAACCGTCACCTTTTCCCCTGGTCAGGTTGCGCAATCGGTAGGGTGTGCAGCCATGAACGCTGGTCATGGTGTACAGCTCGACGAGTTGGACGGCAGGCTGGTCCAACTCCTCGCCGACGAACCCCGGATCGGGGTGCTGGAGTGCTCCCGCCGGCTCGGGGTGGCCCGGGGCACCGTCCAGGCCCGGCTCGACAAGCTGGTCGACCGGGGGGTGATCGGCGGGTTCGGGCCGGAGATCCGCCCGGCGGCGATCGGCTTCGCGGTGACCAGCTTCGTCACCCTGGAGATCAGCCAGCGGCACGGCCACGACACGGTCACCGCCCACCTGGCGGCGATCCCCGAGGTGCTGGAGGCGCACACCATCACCGGGGCCAGCGACCTGCTCTGCCGGATCGTGGCCCGTTCCAACACCGACCTGCAACGGGTGATCGACCAGATCGTCTCGTCCGAGGCGATCCGCCGGGCCTCCACGATCATCGCGCTCGCCGAGCAGATTCCGTACCGCACGCTGCCCCTGCTGCGTTCCGCCGCCGGCCGTGATCAGCTCAGCTGATCCGATATAGCAGTATCCGCACGTATTGTTAGCGCTATTTCGGCGATATTGTGATGTGCCGGTTCTGCCGAGGGGCGAGCGCGTGTGCGGGGAGAAAGCGGGGCGACACTCCGGCGCGGGGGCGGGGCGGGGAGGTGATCGTCGCTACGGTGTGCGGTGTGAAGGGCCGTGGGGTGCGGGGAGGGCTGCTGCTCGCGCTCGTCGTCGTGGTCGCGCTCGCCGCCACCGGCGTGTGGAACCCCTTCCCCGGGGTGTGGGACTGGGTCGACCGCAGCGAGCCGATCTCCGAACCGGACGTGCTCTGGCAGCAGCGGGTCGGCGGCACCCCGAAGAGCGTCACGATCGTCGGCGACACCGTCGTGGTCGAGCAGCGGACCCGCATCGAGGTGCGCAGCCTCGCCACCGGCGCCCCGCTCTGGGAGCGCAAGGCGGACTGGTCGGCGGTGGCCGGCGGCGACCGGGACGCCGTCGTCGCCGTGGGTAAGCTCCTGGTCAAGGGGTACGAGCTGATCGACCCCACCACCGGGGCGGTACGCCGACGCGACGGTGACGCGGTGGCCGTCTGGACGTACCGGAACATGCTGCTGGACGCCCGGTGCGTGGCCGCCACCGACTGCACGCTGAGCGCCTGGGATCCGCGCGGCACCCGCCCACTGTGGACGGCCTTCCTGCCCGGCGTCAGCACCGGGCTCTTCGCCGACAACCCGGGCCTGCTCGGCACCCGGCGGCTCACCGCGCACCGGATCGACGAGGCGGTGGCCGGGCCGGAGGCGGTGCCGCCGCTGCTCGGCTTCCCGGTGGACGGCCGGGTGCACGTGGTGGACACCGCCACCGGGCGGGTGGTGCAGAACGTCGAACCGGGCCGCGACGAGCGGTTGTCGGTGGTCGGCGGCCGGCTGCTCAAGATCAGCGCCAGTTCCGTCGAAGGTAGCTGCCAGTACGCCGTCTCGGCCCGGGATCCGGCCACCGGGCAGGAGGTGTGGCGGCGGTCCGGGCTCAACCTGCGCACCGCCGACAGCGCCGGGTGCGTGCAGCGGGAGGACCCGCAGGGTGCCCGCAACGTGCTGACCGGGGTGGCCCCCGACGGGCGGGAGGCGGTGCTCGACGGGTACGACGGCCGGCTGCTGCTGGTGGACGCGGAGGGGGAGAAGCTGCTCGCCGTCGACGACCGGTACGCCCTGGTGCGCAGCGCCGACAAGGAGTCGATCATCGCCCGCGAGCTGGGCACCGGCAAGGCCCGCTGGACCCGGCCGGCCGGTGCGAAGGCGGGCGCGGCGCTCACCCCGTACGCGGCGGTGTCGACCGGGGACAAGCCGAGCCGGCTGGTGGCCCTGGACCCGCGTACCGGCCGGGAACTGGTGGTGTTGCGGACCAGCGCCAACGCGCTCGCGGTCGGCCCGAACGGAATGGTCGTCGGCGAGGGCCGGGAGATCGGGTACGTCCGGTTCGGTGCGGGCTCCGGCGGGCCGCCGCCCGCCGCGCCGCCGGCCGGTTCGGACGGTGGTGGCGGGCCCGGCCCGGGGCGCACCGGTGGCGCACCGGACGTCGAGGACAGTTGCGGGCCGAAGCGGGAACTCTGCGCCAACGGCAACGGGTGAGAGCGGCGTCCCACGACCCACCCGGCGGGTGTCACCGATCGACCGGTCTGCCCTAGGCTTTCCCGTCATGAGCAGTGCCGCCGCGTTCTCGTACGCCCCCTTGCTGCCGACCGGTCCCGACCAGACGGAATATCGCCTGGTCACCGACGAGGGCGTCGACGTCGTCCACGGGCCGGGGGGTCGCCGTTTCCTGACCGTGGAGCCGGCCGCGCTGACCGCGCTGACCGCCGAGGCGATGCACGACATCGCCCACTACCTGCGCCCGGCGCACCTGGCCCAGCTCCGCTCGATCATCGACGATCCGGCGGCCTCGCCGAACGACCGGTTCGTCGCGCTGGACCTGCTGCGCAACGCCAACATCGCCGCCGGCGGGGTGCTGCCGATGTGCCAGGACACCGGCACCGCGATCGTGATGGGCAAGCGGGGCCGGCACGTGCTCACCGACGGCGGCGACGCCGAGGCCATCTCGCGCGGCGTCTACCAGGCGTACACGAAGCTGAACCTGCGGTACTCGCAGCTCGCCCCGCTGACCATGTGGGACGAGCGGAACACCGGCAGCAACCTGCCCGCCCAGGTCGACCTGTACGCCGAGGACCCGGACGGCCACCCGGACGCGTACAAGTTTCTGTTCATGGCCAAGGGCGGTGGTTCGGCCAACAAGTCGTACCTCTACCAGGAGACGAAGGCGCTGCTCAACCCGACCCGGATGATGCAGTTCCTGGAGGAGAAGCTGCGGCTGATCGGCACCTCGGCCTGCCCGCCTTACCATCTGGCGGTCGTCATCGGCGGCACCTCCGCCGAGTACGCCCTGAAGACCGCCAAGTACGCCTCGGCGAAGTACCTCGACGCGCTGCCCACCGCCGGTTCGATGAGCGCACACGGCTTCCGCGACCTGGAGCTGGAGGCCGAGGTGCTGGAGTTGACCCGTAACTTCGGCATCGGCGCGCAGTTCGGCGGGCGGTACTTCTGCCACGACGTGCGGGTGGTCCGGCTGCCCCGGCACGGGGCGTCCTGCCCGGTGGCGATCGCGGTCTCCTGCTCGGCCGACCGGCAGGCGGTTGCCAAGATCACCCCGTCGGGGGTGTGGCTGGAGCGCCTGGAGACCGACCCGGCGCGCTACCTGCCGGACGTCACCGACGAAACCCTCGACGCCTCCGACGTGGTGCGCGTCGACCTCAACCGCCCGATGGACGAGATCCGCGCCGAGCTGTCGAAGTACCCGGTGAAGACCCGGCTGTCGCTGACCGGCCCGCTGGTCGTGGCCCGGGACATCGCCCATGCCAAGATCGCCGAGCGGCTGGACGCGGGGGAGCCGATGCCGCAGTACCTGCGCGACCACGCCGTCTACTACGCCGGCCCGGCCAAGACCCCCGAGGGGTACGCCTCCGGCTCGTTCGGCCCGACCACCGCCGGCCGGATGGACGCGTACGTGGCGAAGTTCCAGGCGGCCGGCGGGTCCCAGGTGATGCTGGCCAAGGGCAACCGGTCCGGCCAGGTGACCCGCTCCTGCCAGCAGCACGGCGGCTTCTACCTCGGCTCGATCGGCGGCCCGGCGGCCCGGCTCGCCCAGGACTGCATCCGGCACGTCGAGGTGCTGGAGTATCCGGAGCTGGGCATGGAGGCGGTCTGGAAGATCGAGGTGGAGGACTTCCCGGCCTTCATCGTCGTCGACGACAAGGGCAACGACTTCTTCGCCGAGGTCACCAAGCCGGTGCTGACCGTGGGCCGCCGCTGAGGGCAGGTCGCCGCAGAACCGCTGGCCAGAGCCGTCGCTCGCGACTTCCGGGGTCCATCATGCTTCCGCTGAGGTGACAGGAGTGCCTGCAACGCTCTGTAACCGGAATGGCCAAGCGTGCTTGGCCTAGCCTGGTAGGCTTGCCCGGGTGAGCCAGTACTCCGAGGGTGATCTGCGGGCGGTCGTCGCCAGGTACGAGGCGACCAGGGCAGCCGCGTTGACCGAGCGGGACGAGCAATTGCGGGCGTTCCGTGCGGCCGGTTGGCGGCCGGTGGACCTGCAACGGATCACCGGGTACAGCCGGGAGACCATCCGCCAGGCGCTACGACCGGAAACCCGGCGGGCGGCCAATCTGAGCCGACGCAAGATCCTGCCGCAGCCGCCGGCGGACTACCGCTCCTATGCTGACCGTAAGCCTTACGTGGTGGCCGACAGCCTCACCGCGCTGGCTGGCCCGACCGCAGGCGTGATCATCCTTCCGCGTCATCTGGACTGGTCCGGTCACGCCGAGTACGACCTGAGTCGGCCCGCCCGCCTGGCCAGCATGTACAAGGTGGTACTCACCGAAGCCGGCACGGTCGACGACCTGAACACCTGGCTCCACGCCGACCTGCTGCGGATGCTCTGGCCCACCCTCTGGCTGCCGTCCCAGCTCCGACGCCGATGGGAGGAAGCCTTCCCTGAACTCGTCACGACCGGCACGAACGCCGCGTGACGATGGACGCCTTCCACGAAAGGCTCGCCCGTACCGGGCTTGCCGCCGCCCGCCGATATGGTTTTGCTCTTGCCGGCGGCTATGCCGTGCAGGCCGCTGGGCTGCTCGAACGCCCCAGCGAAGATGTCGACCTGTTCACCGCCTGGGATCGCCGCGACGAATTCGGCACTGCGGTCACGGCCGTCGTGGACGCCTACCGCGACGATGGTCTGACCGTCTACATCGAGCGCCAGTACGACACGTTCGCCCGGCTGACCGTTGCCGACGGTGACCGTACCTCCAAGGTGGAACTCGGTGTGGACTGGCGTGCCAACGAACCCATCCTCATGGCCATCGGACCGGTCCTGCACCCCGACGACGCGGTCGCGAACAAGATGAGCGCGCTCTACGGACGGGCGTTCGCCCGTGACTTCATCGACATCGACGCCACGCTTCAATCCGGCCGCTACACCCGGGAAACCCTCCTCAACCTCGCGTACCGCGCCGATCGCGGGTTCGACCGACGCACCTTCGCCGACGCTCTCGGACAAGCCAACCTGCTCGATCCCGACGACTTCGTCCAGTACGGCGTCACCGGGCAGGCACTGGACGATCTCCGTAACCGATTCGCCGTATGGCGCAGCGGGCTACTCGACGGGCAGGACGAAAGATGAAGCGCGGAACCCGGCCCACCCACCGTCCGGGCGGCCGCCGGGTTCCCTCGCGTAGTTACTGCTGCGGGCCCTGACGATGCTGTTGACGGTTACTGCCAGGTCCGAAGTTCGTATATCGCCGACCTGCCCTGCCCGTCGTCCATCTCGGCAAGCTTGAGGTCTCTGACGAGAACATCGATTTCCTGCCCGCTTCCACCACTTCCGGCATCCGCCCAGACCTCGACCGCCCCGCTTTCGGGTAGTTCGCGGGGCCCCACTACCAGGAGCCTCGTCGGTCGAGACCCGGCCACGTCACCTCCTTCCGGCGTGATGGATGTAGGTGTGTCCGGTGGGGGGCCGTGCCGGAGAGACGGTTCATCAGGTGGGACCTCCCGTGTCGGTCAAGACCCCGATGAGCTGCCACGCGACTCGGCGCGAGTGAACTTGCCACTACTTTAAGGCATAAGTGGCCACCTGTTAACCCTTGAGGAGGCAACTCTTGTATGCCATCAGGTGGGGAGTGATGCGCATGATTGAGTGGCCACATGGCGGGCGACCTTGAGGCAGCGTCGGAGGCGTACCGGACGGCGCTCCAGCGGGTGCAGGACGGGCTCGCGGAGGTCGCCGCAGCTCGCGCCGATGTTCCGAAGGTGCGCGAACGGCTGGCCGTAGCGATCGTGGCGGCTTACCAGAACGGCACGCGGGTCGGTGAGATCGCCCGGGTCGCCGGCTACGGCCGCGAACAGGTCCGGCGGATCCTGCGGGCCGGCGGTGTGGAGTCCGGAAGCGCCGGGACTGTCGACGCCTGAGCGTCAGGGAGCGAGCCCCACGGTTGGGAGGCTTGAGGTTGGCCTACTGTCTGGCCGGGGAAGATGGTCAGGTGACCAACCTGGAGTCAGCGGTACGGAAGCTGCGCGCGGCGCAGGCCGGCGTGCCCCGCGCCGAGGAGCGGGCGGCCAAGCTCATCGCTGAAGCCCGCGCCCAGGTGAAAGCTGCGCGTGCCGAGCTGGCCGAGGCGATCCGGGCCGCTGACCGGGACGACACACGTCAGGTCGACATCGTGACGGCCACCGGCTACAGCCGGGAGCGGGTCCGGCAGATCATCCGCAACGGAGAGGACTGACTGGCATGACCACCGAGATCGACCTGGTGCCGCCGGTACCGCGATACGGCAGCGGGAGTTCCGCGATGGCGCCGGCGGAGCGTTGGACGGGGTCGAGCGCACCGGGGATCCGGTCATGATCACCAAGTACGAGCGGCCCGTGGCCGTGTTGCTCGGAATCGACGAGTGGGAGGAGATCGAGGCGTTTCGAGACCGTAGGGACTCGGCGGGTGATCGCTCGTTCTCGTGCCGAGGGGCAGTTCGTGCCGCTGTCGGCGGCTCTGGAGTCGCTCGGAGTTGATCCCCACGAGGTGGAAGCGCTGCTGGCCGACCGGGCCGGCGGTGCGGCGGTGCGGCGGCGTAAAGGTTCAGATCGACCGGGATGTGCTGGTCTGGCCGCACAAACAGCCGCGCAACTTCGCCGCTGAAGCCCGCGCCCAGGGCCCGTGTCGAAGGCGAAGGTGCAGGCCGAAGATCGTGCTCGATCCTAGAAAGAGTGGCCTCCGGTTGCGAGTGACACCACCTTTCCCTGATCGAGCGCGATCTTGTCCGCCCGGCTGCTTTCAGCGCGATCTCGCCCGCCCGCCCGCTTTCTCCCGGGCATTCCTGCAGGTAGCCGCTGGCCGGGGCAGGATGGTACGGGTGACGACTCCAGAGGCAGCGGGCTACCGGATCGAACGTGACTCGATGGGCGAGGTGGAGGTGCCCGCCGAGGCGCTGTGGCGGGCGCAGACCCAGCGCGCGGTGCAGAACTTCCCGATCTCGGGTCGGGGCATCGAGCCGGCCCAGATCAAGGCGCTGGCCCAGATCAAGGGGGCCGCCGCCCTGGTCAACGGCGAGCTGGGCGTGATCGGCGAGGACGTGGCCGCCGCCATCGCCACCGCCGCCGCGCACGTGGCCGCCGGCGGGTACGACGACCAGTTCCCGATCGACGTGTTCCAGACCGGTTCGGGCACCTCGTCCAACATGAACACCAACGAGGTGATCGCCACCCTGGCCACCCGGGAGCTGGGCCGGGACGTGCACCCGAACGACGACGTGAACGCCTCGCAGTCCAGCAACGACGTCTTCCCGTCGTCGATCCACCTGGCCGCCACCCAGTTCGTGGTGGAGGACCTGCTGCCGTCGCTGAAACACCTGGCGGAGGCGTTGGAGGCGAAGGCGGCCGAGTTCGAGACGGTGGTCAAGGCGGGGCGCACCCACCTGATGGACGCCACCCCGGTCACCCTCGGGCAGGAGTTCGGGGGCTACGCCGCGCAGGTCCGCTACGGCGTCGAGCGGCTGGAATCGGCGCTGTCCCGGCTGGCCGAGCTGCCGCTGGGCGGCACCGCAGTGGGCACCGGCATCAACACCCCGCTGGGCTTCGCCGGCAAGGTGATCGAGAAGCTGCGCGCCTCGACCGGGCTGCCGCTGACCGAGGCCCGCAACCACTTCGAGGCGCAGGGGGCGCGGGACGCGCTGGTGGAGACGTCCGGCCAGCTGCGTACCGTCGCGGTCGGGCTCTACAAGATCGCCAACGACGTACGCTGGATGGGGTCCGGGCCCCGCGCGGGCCTGCGGGAGCTGCGCATCCCCGACCTCCAGCCCGGCTCGTCGATCATGCCCGGCAAGGTCAACCCGGTGGTCGCCGAGGCGGTGCGCCAGGTCTGCGCGCAGGTGATCGGCAACGACGCGGCTGTCGCGTTCGCCGGTTCGCAGGGCGACTTCGAGCTGAACGTGATGCTCCCGGTGATGGGCCGCAACCTGCTCGAATCGATCAAGCTGCTCGCCGCGTCCAGCCGGCTCTTCGCCGACCGCCTGGTGGCCGGCCTGGTCGCGGACGCCGAGGTCTGCCTGGCGTACGCGGAAGGCTCGCCGTCGATCGTCACCCCGCTCAACCGCCACCTCGGGTACGACGAGGCCGCCTCGATCGCCAAGGAGGCGCTGGCGAAGCAGGTCTCCATCCGGGAAGTGGTGATCTCCCGGGGGCACGTCGACTCCGGCAAACTCACCGAGACCCAGCTCGACGAGGCCCTCGACCTGCTCCGCATGACCCACCCCTGACCGTCTCGGCATGATCGACTCCTGTGGGGCGACATCGCGGTGTCGGGGTGGCGTTGACACCGCTACATCACCCCACGGGAGTCGATCAGCCCCACGGGATTGGATCAGCGGCGCGGGAGTGGGTCACTGCGGCTCTGCGGGTGGGTGGGTGCGGGGTACCCAGGCGAGGAAGCGGTCGAAGAGGGTCGCCGGATCGGGGCCGGGGTCCGGGTGCAGGCGGTACAGGTCGGCTGCGGCATCGTGCAGGACGGCACAGAGATGGACGTGGAGTGCGGTCCGGTCGTGGGCGTACTCGGAGACGAGGGTGAGGCGCGCGGTCGCGCAGGGCCATGGCCCGGCGCACACCCGGCACAGCCAGAGTGGCCGTAGCGGCAGGTGCCGGCGCGGATGCCCGACACCATCCACCCTCCCGCCCGGCCCGCTGGCCTGATCTGGACGGTACGGCCCGCCTGGCCCGCCTGGCCCGGCTGGCCCGCCTGGCCCGCTGTGCTCGGCCGGGCGGTCCGGCCCGCTGGGGTCACCCGCTCCGCCCGGGCCGTCCAGCCTGTCCGGCTGGGCCGGGCCGTTCGGTTCGGCCGGGCTGGTCGGCGCGCTCACCAGCGGCCTCCGTTGGCCCGCCACTCCTGCGCCCGCGTCAGCCATCCGGTGCGTCCTACCCGGGGGAACGCCACTGTGGTGTCCTCCCAGCCGGGGGCCGATCCGGCCGGTTCGGGATCTGGTCCGACACCCGATCCGGTGACCGGTTCGGGGCTGGTCGGGGCGGGACGGTCGGGTGCGGGTGCTCGGCGTCGTCCGGTGGGTCGGAACATCAGGGCAAGCCGGTGTCGCCAGGTGGGCCGGGGCATCGCGTCGCCTCCATGGTGGGTCGGCTGGTCGTCTCCCCCGGCGACGGGACTGCCGGCCGGAAGGCGAGCGGTCCCACCACGACATCGTCGCGCCCGGAGGGCGGGGCGCTCGATGTCGCACTCCACAGTCTGCTGATGACACCACTACCGTGTGAAGGCTCGTGTCGGCTTCCGGTGTGGTCGGCGATGCTGCCGCTCAGGGGCGGCGGGCGGCCTTCCGCGCCCGGTAGGCGTTGACCGCCACCCGGTTGCCGCAGCCCGCCTCGCAGAACCGGCGGGACCGGTTCTTCGACAGGTCCACCAGCACGTTGGCGCAGTCGGGGCGGGCGCAGTGCCGCAGCCGGTCCAGTTCGTCGCCGCGTACCAGGTCGGCGACGGCCATCGCCGCCTCCACGGCCATCCTGGTGGCCAGCGGGGCGTCCCGGGGTACGGCGTGCACGTGGTACGGCTGGTCGTCGTGCCGGATCAGTTGCGGCAGCGCCCGGTACTCGCGGAGCAGGTCGTTGACCACGGCGACGACGGTGTGCAGGTCGTCGTCCCAGAGTCGGCGCAGCCGGGGACGCAGCGCCCGGACGGCCCGCAGCTCGACCTCGGTGTGTGCGTGCCGACCGCTCCACCGGTGCGCGGCGACGAACCGATCCAGCGCGGCGATGTCGGGCAGCCCCTCGCCGTCCTGGCTGTCGGTGTTGACCAGGGCGGCGGCGGAGATCAGCCCGCACTCCGTGTCATGGGCGAAAAGCAACTTGACCCCTGTCGTTCGTGGCGGCTAACGTCACTGGCGTAATGCTACTTTGCTGATGTCACGCCGGAGGGCCCCCGATGCCGCACCGCTCCACCAACGGCGTCGGGCTGGCCCTCGCCCTGCTCTCCGCCGTCACCTTCGCCACCTCAGGCACCTTCGCCCACTCACTGATCGGGGCCGGTTGGTCCGCCGAGGCCGTCGTGGTGGCCCGGGTCGGCCTCGCCGCCCTGGTGCTGGCCCTCCCGGCGGCACTCGCGTTGCGCGGCCGGGCGGCAGTGCTGCGCCGCAACGTCGGTCCGGTCGCCGTCTTCGGTCTGCTCGGTGTCGCGACCGCCCAGGCCTGCTTCTTCAACGCCGTCCGTTACCTGCCCGTCGGGGTGGCCCTGCTGCTGGAGTACCTCGGCATCATCCTCGTGGTGGGCTGGATGTGGCTGGTGCACGGGCAACGTCCCCGCCGGCTCACCGTGGTCGGATCGCTCGCGGCGCTGGCCGGGCTCGGCCTGGTGCTCGACCTGACCGGCGCGGGCCGGCTCGACCCGGTCGGCGTGCTCTGGGGGCTCGGTGCGGCCGTCGGGTTGGCCGGCTACTTCGTCCTCGCCGCCCGGGTCGACCCCGAGCTGCCCTCGGTCACCATGGCCAGTGGTGGAATGGCCGCCGGCGCAGCAGTGCTGGCCGCTCTCGGCCTGGTCGGGGTGCTGCCGTTGCGGGCCACCTTCGGCGCGGTCGACTTCGCCGGGCAGCGCACCAGCTGGCTCGTCCCGATCATCGGGCTGTCGCTGATCGCCGCCGTGGTGGCGTACCTGACCGGGATCGCCGCGACCCGCATCCTGGGGGCCCGGCTGTCGTCGTTCGTCGGGCTGACCGAGGTGCTGTTCGCGGTGCTCGTCGCCTGGCTGGTGCTGGGTGAGCTACCGGTGCCGGTGCAGCTCGCCGGTGGCGCGCTGATCGTCGCCGGGGTGGCGCTGGTCCGCCTCGACGAACTGCGCGAGGGCCGCACCGGGCCGACGCCGGCACGGGCCGACGAACCGGCGCTGACGTGACGCCGACTCCGGCACGGGCCGGCGCTGACATGATGCCGACTCCGGCACGGGCCGGCGGGCCGGAGTCGGCACAGGTCGGCGGGCCGGCAGGGCAGGGGACCTGCTCGGTGTGACCGGTGACGGCGACGTGAGAAGGTGTCGGACATGCTCAGCGTGGTGGTGTTCGACGCCGACGAGACCCTGATCGACCTGCGCCCGGCGGTCACCGGTGCCCTGGTGGCCGTACTGGAGGAGATGCGGCGCCGGACCCCGGTGGCGGCCGGGGTGACCCTCGCCGAGGTGGAGTCCGACTGGCAGGCGGTCTTCGGTTCGATGACCGCCGCCCCGGTGACGGAGATCCGCCGGGCCGCGCTGGCCCGGTCGCTCGACCGGGCCGGGCTGGTCGGCCAGCTCGACGAGTTCGCCGAACTCTTCTTCGCCAGGCGGTACGCGCTCAGCCGCCCGTACCCCGACACGCTGCCGGCGCTTACCGCGTTGCGCGCCGACTTCACCCTCGGTTACGCCACCAACGGCAACAGCCGGGCCGAACGCTGCGGGCTGCCCGGCGAGTTCGCCTTCGAGTTGTACGCGCACGAGGGCGGCCTGCCCAAGAAGCCCGACCCGGCCTTCTACGCGGCGGTCGTCGACGCCGCCGGAGTACCGGCCGAGCGGATCGCCTACGTCGGTGACTCGATCGCCCACGACGTGCTCGGCCCCCAGCAGTCAGGCCTGTGCGGCATCTGGCTCAACCGCCAAGGCCTCCCGGTCCCGCCCGGGGTACGCCCCGACGCCGAGGTGCGGACGCTCGTCGAGCTGCCGGCGGCGCTGCACAGCCTGCAACCGACGAATGCCTGATGCGGGGCCAAATCCGACTTGTATCTGGCGGAATCGTCGCCGGTGCTATGGGATGGCTGCCACGTCCCTCAACGAGAGGATCTGATGTGGTGAGCAAGCGCTTCACCGCCGGAGCCGTCGCGACCGCGGCGGCCCTGGCACTTACGGTGACCGGCCTGACCGTCCCGGCGAACGCCGGGCCGACCACCAGCCGTACGTTCACCGTGGTGGCCGAGGACGGCGTCTCGGCGGACGCGGCGATCGCCGCGATCCGTGCCGCCGGCGGCACCGTCGTGTCCCGTACGGACGACGTCGGTCTGTACCGGGTCACCAGCGACCGGGCCGACTTCGCCGGCCGGGTCACCGCCGCTCCCGCGCTGGTCGGCGCGGCCGAGCAGCGGGCAATCGGCCGTAAGCCCAAGCTGGACCGGGTCGAGCAGGAGAACCTGCTGACCCAGGCCAAGCAGGCGGTCAAGGCCAAGGGCAACGCCAACGGCAAGAAGCTGGACCCGCTCGACGACAAGCTCTGGGGCCTCGGCATGATCGGGGCCGACAAGGCCCGCAAGGTCATGCCGGGCGACAAGCGGGTCACCGTCGGCGTCCTGGACACCGGCGTCGACGCCAGCCAGCCCGACCTCGCGCCCAACTTCAACTGGGCGCTGTCCCGCAACTTCGCCCCGGACATGGTCGACATCGACGGCCCGTGCGAGGTGGCGAGCTGCCTCGACCCGGTCGGCACCGACGACGGCGGGCACGGCACCCACGTCGCCGGCACCATCGGTGCCGCCGCCAACGGGTTCGGCCTCTCCGGCGTCGCCCCGAACGTCTCGTTGGTGGAACTCAAGGGTGGCCAGGACTCCGGGTACTTCTTCCTCGACCCGGTCGTCAACGCCCTGGTGCATGCGGGCAAGTCCGGCATCGACGTGGTCAACATGTCGTTCTACGTCGACCCGTGGCTCTACAACTGCACCGCCAACCCGGCCGACTCGCCCGAGTCGCAGGCCGAGCAGCGGGCCGTCATCAAGGCGATGAAGCGGGCCCTGAACTTCGCCCACAACAAGGGCGTCACCCTGGTCGGCTCGCTCGGCAACAACCACGAGGACCTCGGCGCACCCCGCACCGACGTGTCCAGCCCGGACTACGGCGCCGACCCGTACCCGCGGCCGATCGACAACGAGAGCTGCTGGGACTTCCCGGTGGAGGGCCCGCACGTGATCGGTGTGTCCGCCGTCGGCCCGTCCGGCAAGAAGTCCGATTACTCCAACTACGGCACCGAGCAGATCTCGGTCGCCGCGCCGGGTGGCTGGTTCCGGGACGGCTTCGGTACCGACACCCACCGCACCGACGGCAACATGATCCTCTCCACGTACCCGAAGAAGGTGCTCCAGGAGGAGGGTTCGGTGGACGAGAACGGCAACGTCGTCCCGGGCTTCGAGAACTCGGTGCTCAAGCAGTGCACCACCGCCGGTGAGTGCGGCTACTACACCTACCTCCAGGGCACCTCGATGGCGTCCCCGCACGTCAGTGGGGTTGCCGCGCTGATCGTCAGCAAGTGGGGCAAGAAGGAGGGCCGCGACGGCTACGGCCTGGCGCCGGCCAAGGTGGAGCAGCACCTCTACCGGACCGCCACCGAGCGCGCCTGTCCGGAACCGCGCCTGCAGAGCTACGCCAACGAGGGCCGGCCGGCCGAGTTCGACGCGTACTGCGCCGGCTCGCTGAACTTCAACGGCTTCTACGGCTACGGCATCGTGGACGCGAACGCCGCGGTCCGCAGCCCGCTCAAGCCGAACGTCGCCCCCTGACGCTCGACACCCCGGGCGGCTGACGCTCGACATCCCGGGAGAGGCCCGGACGACCAGTCGGTCGTCCGGGCCTCTCCGCCCGCGTCGGGTGAGGACTTCCGGCGGGGCTGGTCAGGACAGGGCGGTGGAGATCGTCTGGGCGGCGATGACGACCTGCCGGCCGACCGTGTCGACAGGCAGCGGGGCCAGCGAGATCACCCCGACGCTCGCCTCCAGGCCGGGGACTCCGAGCACCGGCGCGGCCACCCCGTACGCCCCGGCCTGGAGTTCCCCGGCGGTGCTCACCGGGCCGGTGACGCCGGACCGGCCGGCGAGGACGGCCCGCCCGGCGGCCCCGCGTTCCAGCGGATGCCGGGTCCCCGGCCGGTACGCCACGTGGAACGACGTCCAGCTCGGCTCGACCACCGCCAGGGCCACCCCCTCGTCGCCCTCCACCACGGTCAGGTGCGCCGTCGCCCCGGTCTGCTCGGCGAGGCGACGCAGCGCGGGTAGTGCCCCCTCCGCCAGCAGCGGCTGGGCCCGCCGGGCCAGGTGCAGCACGCCGACGCCGAGGCGCAGCCGACCGTCACCGCCCCGACGCAACATTCCGTGCCCGGTCAACGCGCCGACCAGCCGGTAGACGGCGGCCCGGCCGATACCGAGCTGGTGGGCGGCCTCGGTGACGGTCAAGCCGCCCGGTGCATCGGCCACCAGGTGCAGCAGACGTAGCCCCCGGTCCAAGGTCTGCGCCGTCTCCCCGCCCGCAGGCGTCGCGTCCCCCGGCTCACCTGCCGGTGCCGTCGTCCTCACAGCAGGCAGCGTACGACCCGGCTCGGGCCGACCCCGGAAAGCGCGGACAGCTACCCTGGTGCGGTGACGCTACGCCTGTATGACACCGCCGCTCGATCGGTGCGGGACTTCGTCCCGCGGGAAGCCGGCAAGGTGGGGGTCTACCTGTGTGGTCTCACCCTCCAGGCGCCGCCGCACATCGGTCACCTTCGCTCCGGTGTCAACTACGACGTGTTGCGGCGCTGGCTGTCGGCCGTCGGCTTCGAGGTCACCTTCATCCGCAACGTGACCGACATCGACGACAAGATCCTGGTCAAGGCGCAGGAGCAGGGTCGTCCGTTCTGGTCGATCGCGTACGTCAACGAGCTGATCCTGGCCCGGTCCTACCGGGCGCTGAACGTGCTGCCGCCGACGTACGAGCCGAGGGCCACCGGGCACATCCCGGAGATGCACGAGCTGATCGCCCGCCTGATCGATACCGGTCACGCCTACCCGGCCACCGACGGGTCCGGCGACGTCTACTTCGACGTGGCCTCCTGGCCGGCGTACGGGTCGTTGTCCGGTCAGTCGCCTGACGACATGCAGTCCGCCGGGGACGCCCCGGAGCGGGGCAAGCGGGATCCACGGGACTTCGCGCTCTGGAAGGGCGTCAAGGCCGACGAGCCGGCCGACGCCTACTGGCCCTCGCCGTGGGGCCGGGGCCGCCCCGGCTGGCACATCGAGTGCTCGGCGATGTGCCTGCGCTACCTCGGCGCGGAGTTCGACATCCACGGCGGCGGGCTCGACCTGACCTTCCCGCACCACGAGAACGAGATCGCCCAGTCGCAGGCCGCCGGGCTGCCCTTCGCCCGCTGGTGGGTGCACCACGGGCTGCTCAGCATCGGCGGCGCCAAGATGGGCAAGTCGCTGGGCAACGCCCTCGACCTGAGCTACGTCGACTCGCTCGGGGTGCGCCCGGTGGAGCTGCGCTACTACTACGCGGCGGCGCACTACCGGTCCCGGATCGACTACTCGGAGGACGCGCTCTGCGAGGCGGCGGTGGCCTACCGGAGGATCGAGGGGTTCGTCCAGCGGGCCGTCGAGCGGGTCGGTGCCGGGCAGCTCGGGGAGCTGCCGGCCGCGTTCGTCGCCGCGATGGACGACGACCTCAACACCTCCGCCGCGCTCGCCGTCCTCCAGTCGACCCTGCGTGACGGCAACACCGCGCTGGCCGGCGGCGACGATGTGACCGTCCGCACGACCCTCGCCGCCACCCGGGCGATGCTGGATATCCTCGGTGTGGACCCCCTCGACCCGGCCTGGGCCGACGGCGGTCGCACCGACGACCTGCGCGGCGTGGTGGACTCCCTGATCGCGCTGGCCCTCGAACAGCGCGCGCAGGCCCGCAGCCGCAAGGACTGGGCCGCCGCGGACGCCGTACGCGACCAGCTCAAGCAGGCCGGTGTGGTGGTCGAGGACACCCCCCAGGGCCCCCGTTGGACTATTGGAGAGCAGGACTGATGGCCGGCAACTCGCAGCGCCGTGGCCGGCGACTGGCGTCGAAGGCGGGTGCCCCCAAGGGCTCCGGTGGCAAGAACAAGGACTCCCTCGCGGGCCGGGGCAAGACCCTGCCCGCCGACGAGCGGCCCTGGCACAAGGCGTACTCGGGCACCGAGAAGCTGCCCCAGCGCACCGCCTGGAAGCAGGACAAGGAGCGGCGGGCGGCGGTCGAGGAGGGGCGTGCCCCCAAGATCGGCCAGCCCGGCACCAAGGACACCACCTGGGGCAGGGGCACCCGTGGGATGGCCCCGGTTCGGGCCGGCGCGGGCGGTCGGGGTGGCGGGAGCGCCCGGAACGGCGCAGGCACCGGCCGGGGTGGTCCCCGGGTCGCGCCGGGGCGCAAGTCCAACCCGTCCCGGGACACCCCGGAGCTGCTGGTCGGCCGGAACCCGGTGCTGGAGGCGCTGCGCGCCCAGGTGCCGGCGACCGCGCTCTACACCGCGCAGGGCATCGACGCCGACGACCGGATCAACGAGATCACCCGGACGGCCGCCGACCGGGGCATCGCGATCCTGGACATCAGCCGGGCCGAGCTGGACCGGATGACCGGTGGTGTGCTGCACCAGGGCGTCGGCCTCCAGGTGCCACCGTTCGCCTACCAGCCCTTCGAGGACCTGGTGGCGGCCGCGCTGGAGCAGACCGCCCCGTTGCTTGTCGCCCTGGACGGGGTCACCGACCCGCGGAACCTGGGCGCGGTGATCCGGTCGGCCGCCGCGTTCGGCGCGCAGGGTGTGTTCGTACCTGAGCGCAGGGCCGCCGGGATCACCGCGACCGCCTGGCGGACCAGCGCCGGAGCGGCGGCGCGGGTGCCGGTGGCCCAGGTCACCAACCTGACCCGGTCGTTGAAGGCGTGCCAGGAGGCCGGCTTCATGGTGGTCGGCCTGGACGCCGACGGCGACACCGACCTGTACGACCTGGAGGCCGCCGTCGGCCCGCTGGTCGTGGTGGTCGGTTCCGAGGGGCGCGGGCTGTCCCGGCTGGTGGGGGAGACCTGCGACCTGACGGTCAGCATCCCGATGATCTCCGAGGTGGAGTCGCTGAACGCCAGCGTCGCCGCCGCCGTCACCCTCGCCGAGGTGGCCCGCCGCCGCGCTGCGGAAGGCTGACCGACTCCGGCTCTGCCGGGCTGCCGGTGGGTCTGCGGACGACCGGCCCGGGTTGCTGAGGGCGGGGCCGGAGCGGCAGCGGCCCTGCTGTGCCCCGCCGCCGGTCCTTCCGGGCGCGGGCACCCACGCCGGGAGGAAGTCACGAAGTAAGGGGCGGCCCGCCGAAGCGGACCGCCCCTTACTCGCGGTGGAATCAGATGCGGTGACCGGTGGTGGCGTTGAAAAGGTGGGTGTTGCCGGTGCGCGGCTTGACGAACACGGTGTCACCCATGTTCGGCATGGTCCGCCGGTCGGTGCGGACCACGAAACGCTCCTCGTGGCCCTCCAGCGCTGCGTGACCGTAGACGTTGGCGTCCGAGCCGAGGTCCTCGACCAGCTCGACCACGACCGGCATGCCGCCCTCGGTCGGGCTGACCAGGTCGCAGTCCTCCGGGCGGAAGCCGACGGTGACCTTGTCGCCGCCGCCCTCGCCCCGGGCCGCCTCGACCTGCTCGCGGGTCAGCGGGATGTGCAGCTCGGCGAAGGCCGCGCCCCGCTCGTTCAGCGGGACGGTCTTGATGTTCATGGCGGGGGAGCCCATGAAGCCGGCGACGAAGACGTTGGCCGGAGTGTCGTAGAGCGCCCGCGGGGTGTCCACCTGCTGGAGGACGCCGTCGAGCATGACCGCCACCCGGTGACCCATGGTCATGGCCTCGACCTGGTCGTGGGTGACGTAGACCGTGGTGATGCCGAGCTTCGCCTGGAGCGAGGCGATCTGGGTACGGGTCTGCACACGGAGCTTGGCGTCGAGGTTCGACAGCGGCTCGTCCATGAGGAAGACCTGCGGCTCGCGGACGATCGCCCGGCCCATCGCGACCCGCTGACGCTGACCACCGGAGAGCGCCTTCGGCTTGCGGCTGAGGTACTCCTCCAGCTGGAGCAGGCCGGCCGCCTCCTTGACCCGCCGGTCGATCTCGGCCTTGGGGGTCTTGCGCAGCTTGAGGGCGAACGCCATGTTCTCGTACACCGACATGTGCGGGTAGAGGGCGTAGTTCTGGAAGACCATAGCGATGTCGCGGGCCTTCGGCGGGAGGTGGGTGACGTCCCGGTCGTCGATGTAGATCGCGCCGTCGTCGACGTCCTCCAAGCCGGCGAGCATCCGCAGGCTGGTGGACTTGCCGCAACCCGACGGGCCGACCAGGACGAGGAACTCCCCGTCGCCGATCTGGAGGTCGAGCTGGTTGACCGCGGGGCGTTCGGTGCCCGGGTAGACCCGGGACGCCTTCGCGTACGTGACCGTAGCCATGGTGGTGCGCTTCCTTTCACCGGCAGGAACGTGCCGGACGATCCGAGTGAAGGAGCTGTCGGCGCCCACGGCGCCGACCCGCGGACCGCACCCGGGGCACGACCGTAGCCGGCCCGGGGTGTCATCCGTGTCACTGCACGGTAAACGGGATTTCCACTCGTGCCAAGACGGGATACACCGAGTGGGACGGACGGCATACGCATTTCGGTCAGGCGGGCACGGCCGGGCATCAATCCCCTCGCTCGACGGGGGTCCGGCGAACCGATTCGTCGGTGGGACGGGTGCGAGATTGACGTTTTCCATGCTCGGGGACCCTGCCGGCCGGGATTTCCCGACGTCAGTCGCTATGCTGACCTCGCACCACGCGCCCCTGTAGCTCAGCTGGCCAGAGCACTCGCCTTGTAAGCGAGATGTCGCCGGTTCGATCCCGGCCGGGGGCTCCAATTCCACAGCACGGCCGCCACTGGCGTTGCCGCATGTCGATGCGTCGACATGGCCGGAACCCGGCCGGTCGCCCTGCACCGCAGACGGCGACGGGATGGTCACTTCCGGTCCGGACGGTGATCCGCTCCGGCGGAGCGGCCACGGTGCCGCCGGCGGTGACCGCCTCTCCCGGTCGTGGCGGGACCACGTCGGTCGGTCCGGCTGGGTAACCTGGTCGGCGCGGAGCTAGGACGACGGGCGGGGGCCGATGAGTCGTGCGGTGGAACAGTCGAACCGGGCCATGTTGCGGGCCCGGGACGCGATGGACCGGGCCTACGCCGAGCCGCTGGACATCCCGGCGCTGGCCCGGATCGCGCTGGTCTCCGAGGCGCACTTCATCCGCACCTTCCGGGCCACCTTCGGCGAGACCCCGCACCGCTACCTGCAACGACGTCGGGTGGAACGGGCGATGTCGCTGCTGGTGGAGACCGATCGGGACGTCACCGACATCTGTTTCGCCGTCGGGTTCAGCAGCCTCGGCTCGTTCA
This sequence comes from Micromonospora sp. DSM 43699, assembly GCF_055517075.1. Taxonomy (NCBI): domain Bacteria; kingdom Bacillati; phylum Actinomycetota; class Actinomycetes; order Micromonosporales; family Micromonosporaceae; genus Micromonospora; species Micromonospora sp. DSM 43699. Next base: position 52,147 of record NZ_JBTMMT010000004.1, on the reverse strand, counting down.
GCCGCACCTTCCGGCAGATCGTCGGCGAGTCGCCCACCGAATACCGCAGCAGCCGGTCGGCGGGCGACGGGCCGGTGCCGAGCTGCTTCGCCAAGGCCTGGACCAGGCCCAGCAGTTTTGGATAAGCAGCAGGTCAGGGGCCTGGCATAGCGTTCCCGGCATGACGATGAACGCGATCACCCGTTCCCAGCTCTACGTCCTCGACCAGGACGAGGCGCTCGACTTCTACGTCGGCAAGCTGGGTTTCGAGGTCAACACCGACCAGGATCTGGGCTTCATGCGGTGGCTGACGGTCAACGTGCCCGGCGACCCGCAGCGGGAGGTGCTGCTGGAGAAGCCCGGCCCGCCGGCGCTGGACCCGGCGACCGCCGAGCAGGTCCGGGAACTGCTGACCAAGGGCGCGATCGGCGGGTGGCTGAGCATCACCACCGACGACGCCCACAAGACGTACGAGGATCTGGTCGGCAAGGGGGTCGACATCACCGACGAGCCGACCGAGCGTCCGTACGGCATCGACTTCGGCATCCGCGACCCGTTCGGCAACCGGATCCGGATCGGCCAGATGTTTCCTCGGAGCTGACGCGGCGTCGCCGCGAAACCGGGGTGTGCGGGGTGTGGTCGCCGGGCTACCGTCGCCCGGTGACCACGCCGAGCCTCCCCGATCTGCCGAAGTGCGAGTTCGCCTTTCCCGGTCCGCTGCGCGACCAACTCGTGGCCGCCGTGCTCAGCGGGGAGAAGACCTCCACCACCGGCCTGCTCCAGGACTACGAGCGCGACGGCGAGCCGCTGCCCGCCGTGGGTGACCGGGCGGTGGTGGTCGACTCCGCCGACCGCCCGGTCGCGGTGATCGAGGTGATCGAGGTCCGCGTGGTCCGGCTCGGGGACATCGACCTCGACCATGCCCGGGACGAGGGGGAGGGGTACGACTCGGTGGCTGCCTGGCGGGCCGGCCACGAGGAGTTCTGGCACGGGTCGGACTACCTCGGCTGGCTCGGTGACGCCGGTTTCCGGGTGGACGACGACACCTCCGCCGTGGCCGAGCGTTTCCGGGTGGTCGGATGAGGGCGGGGACCCCGTCGCGGGGTGACGGCGCGGCGTGACCGTGGCGGCCCCGGTGCGGGCCGCGTGGCAGCGGGTTCCAGGTGGTCCACCGCCGGAGGGTGTGGCCGGCCGGTCAGCCGGTGGGCCGTTCCAGTTCGTCCCGGACGGTGAGGAAGTCCTCCTTGCGGTCGGGCTGCTTGGTCGCGGTCAGGAAGACCACCACGCCGGCGACCTCCGGGTCGGCCCAGGCGCAGGCGGTGAGGTGACCCTCGTCGGCGGTACGTCCCCGCCCGCACCGGGCCTCGCCGCCGAACCGCCCGAACTCGACCGTCCTGGGCTTGGGAATCTGGTACGGCTTCAGCAGCCGGGCCAGGGTGGCCTGCGGGTCGGCGATCGTGCCCGAGACGGCGCTCACCATGATCGTCTCGGGAGCCGGTCGCCCCCGGCTGTACGTCCCCTCGACGGTGCTGGTGGCGGGGGCGGCCTCCCGGGTCAGCTCGTTCAGCCGGAACCGGGGCAGCCCGGCCGGCAGCGGGGCACCGGAGCGGGGCAGGCCCAGCAGGGTGTCCGGGGTCCGCAGCGTCCGGGCGGCCGGGGTCGGGGCAGGGGCCGCCGGCCGTCCGACGTCGGACACCGCGCAACCGGCGGCCAGGACGGTGGCGGTCACGGCCGGCAGCGCCCCGGCCAGGCCGAACCGCCGACGCGCCCCGGCCAGGCCGAACCGGGTGTGCAGACCGGTCAGGACGGTTGGTCGACGCGGACCGGCGGGTCGTCTCTTCGGCACAACGCTCCTCGCAGGAATCGGAGCGGGTAGGTTATCCGATCTGCACCGTCCGGAAGCCTGACGCCCACCGCGACCGTGGTCAGCCGGTCGCGGTGGTCTTCAGCAGGAGGGTGGCCAGTTCGGGCGCGGCGGCCGGCGGCTGGGGACCGTCCGGGCAGTCGGTCCAGTCGACGCTGCGCGTTCCGACGGTCAGCCGGTAGGTGAAGGTGTCCGCGCAGCGGGCATCGGGTGGGCCGCCGCCGCTGCTGCGGGTGGCCGGGCCGGTGAGCGCCCGGAGCCGGTCGAGCTGAGCCGGGGTGAGTCGGCCGGTACGCGCCGTGCCGGACCGGTCGGTCGTGCTCCAGCGACCGTCGGGCTCGACGGTCACCGTGTCACGGTTTCCGGCGAAGCCGCCGGAGCGGGTCAGGGTGATCCGGGCGGGGGCGGGTTCCGCCGCCTCGGTGCCGTTCGCGGTGGCGTCGCCGGCAGTGGGGGTCGAGGCGGCAGTGGCGGTCGGGACGGCAGTGGGGGTCGAGGCGGCGGTGCCGGCCGTGCCGGTGGGGGTGACGGGCGACGGCGCAGGTCTGCCCGGGTCGGTCGCTGAGCAGCCGGTCAACAGGCTGACGGTGATCGAGATCTTGATCAGGACCAGGGCGGATGCTCTCATCCTGATGGGACGCGCATCGACACCGGTCGGTTCCCTCAGTAACACCCATCCCCCGTTCGGGCAGTGTCGTGTCATGGAATTGCTCCACCCCTTCTCTTTTCTTCGATGTATCGCTATATCTACATGCGTGACCACCCCCGTCACATCTTTCCCTTGCCAGGAGGGCACGTGAAAAGACCCCTCGCCGCCGTCAGCGCAGCTCTGCTCACCAGCGGACTGCTGACCTGCGTCGCCACCACAGCGCACGCGGCCCCCGCCGCCCCCGACACCGCCCCTGCCGCCCGCGCCGAGAGCCTGCTGCGCAGCAACCCGGGTGCGGTGCAGGGCACCAGCGGAGAGGCCTACCAGGCGGTCCGTACCAAGGTCGACGCCAACGGCGCGGCGCACACCCGGTACACCCGGACCTACCAGGGGTTGCGGGTCCACGGCGGTGACTTCGTCATCCACACCGCGCCCGACGGCACCCTCGCCGGCACCTCGGTCGGCCTGGCCGCTCCGCTCACCCTCGGCACCACCGCCAAGATCTCCCCGGCGGCGGCCAAGGCGATGGCGCGCAAGGCGTTCTCCGGCACGATCACCGAGGTGGGCGCACCGGAGCTCTTCGTCGACGCCACCTCCGGCAAGGGCCGGCTCGCCTGGGAGACCGTGTTGTCCGGCTGGAAGGCCGACGGACAGACCCCGTCGAAGCTGCACGTCGTGACCGACGCCAGCACCGGCCGGGTCACCGGCTCGCACGACGAGATCGAGTCGGTGGTCGGCAGCGGCCAGGGCATCTACACCGGCACGGTCAGCATCGACACCACGCTTTCCGGCAGCACGTACCAGATGATCGACCCGTCGCACGGCAACGGCCGCACCTGCGACATGAACAACGGCACCTCCACCTGCACCACCTTCACCGACGCCGACAACGCCTGGGGCGACGGCACCAACGCCAACCGGCAGTCCGCCGGGGTCGACGCCCACTTCGGGGCGGCCAAGACGTTCGACTACTTCAAGAACGTGCACGGCCGCAACGGCATCTTCGGCAACGGCACGGGCGTGCCGAGCCGGGTGCACTACGGCCGGAACTACATCAACGCCTTCTGGGACGGCGCCCAGATGACCTACGGCGACGGTGCCAGCAACGCCCGCCCGCTGGTCTCCCTCGACGTGGCCGGCCACGAGATGAGCCACGGCGTCACCGAGGCCGTCTCCGGTCTGGTCTACTCCGGCGAGTCTGGCGGCCTCAACGAGGCCACCAGCGACATCTTCGGCAACATGGTGGAGTTCTACGCCGCCGCGCCGAGCGATCCGGGCGACTACCAGGTCGGCGAGAAGATCAACATCAACGGCAACGGCACTCCGCTGCGCTACATGTACAACCCGTCGCTGGACGGCTCGTCCGACTCCTGCTGGACCACCAGCACCAAGAACAAGGACGTGCACTACTCCTCCGGCGTCGGCAACCACTTCTTCTTCGACCTCGCCGAGGGCACCGGCGCCACGTCGTACGGCACCTCGCCGGTCTGCGGCTCCGCTGCGGCGGTGACCGGGATCGGTCGGGAGAAGGCCGAGAAGATCTGGTTCCGCGCACTGGACGTGTACTTCACCTCCAACACGTCGTACGTCAACACCAGCACCCCGGCGAACACCGCCCGCGCCTACAGCCTCAAGGCGGCCACCGACCTGTACGGCAGCTGCTCCACTGAGTACAAGGCCGTCCAGGCGGCGTGGACCGCGGTGGCGGTGTCCGGCAGCGACGCCCCGTGCTCCTCGACCGGCAACGACTTCTCCGTCTCGCTCTCCCCGACCTCCGGCTCGGTGACCGCGGGCGGGTCGGTCGCCACCACCGTGGCCACCGCGACCACCAGCGGTACCGCGCAGACCGTGACGTTCTCCGCGTCCGGCCTGCCGACCGGCGCGACCGCGTCGTTCAGCCCGGCCTCGGTGACCTCGGGCGCCGCGTCGACCCTGACCATCGCCACCTCGGCCGGCACCCCGGCCGGCAGCTACCCGGTGACGGTCACCGGCACCGGCGCGGTGGCCCACTCGGCGAGCTACACGCTGACCGTGAGCAGCGTCGGTGGCAGCTGCACCGCCGGCCAGCTGCTGGGCAACCCCGGCTTCGAGTCCGGCAACACGGTCTGGGCGGCCAGCTCGGGCGTCATCGGGCAGAACGGCGCCAGCCAGCCCACCCACGGTGGCACCTGGAACGCCTGGCTGGGCGGCACCGGCCGGACCCTCACCGAGACGCTCACCCAGTCGGTGAGCCTGCCGGCCGGCTGCGCGTCGTACAACTTCAGCTTCTGGCTGCACATCGACTCGGTGGAGGTCACCACCACCACCGCGTACGACAAGCTGACGGTGCAGGTGCTCAACTCCTCAGGCACCGTGCTGGCGACCCTGGCGACCTACTCGAACCTGAACAAGGCCGCCGGCTACACCCAGCGCTCGTTCTCGCTGGCCGCGTACGCCGGCCAGAGCGTGACCCTCAAGTTCACCGGCACCGAGGACGCCTCGCTGCGGACGTCGTTCGTGGTCGACGACACCGCGCTCGACGTCTCCTGACCTGATCCCTGCGTCGGCGGCCCGGCGGCCACCCCTCGTGGGTGGTCGCCGGGCCCGCGCCGTTATGGTCGCCGCCCCCGCCCGGCACGTGCCGGTGCGGCGACGAGAGAGGTGGTGGCGGTGTCGGATGCGGAGCTGACCGTCGAGGTGACCGGCGCGGTGGCGACGGTGACGATCCGGAACCCGGCCCGGCGCAACGCGATGACCCCGGACATGTGGCGACGGCTGCCTGTGCTGCTGGACGGGCTGGAGGCCGACCCGGCCGTCCGCGCACTGGTGCTCACCGGTGCCGACGGGGCGTTCTGCGCCGGTGCCGACCTCGGTGACCTGGACGAGCTGCTGGACGCGAACGGGGACGCGGGCATCGCGGTCGCCGCCGAGGAGCGGCTGGCCGCTTTCGCCAAGCCCACAGTCGCGGCGGTGCAGGGCCCCTGCGTGGGCGGTGGTTGTCTGCTCGCGGTCGCCTGCGACCTGCGGATCGTCGCCCCGGACGCCCGGTTCGGGGTGCCGCCGGCCCGGCTCGGGCTGGTCTACCCGGCACCCACCACCCGGCGGTTGACCCGGCTCGTCGGCCCGTCCACGGCCAAGTTCCTGCTCTTCACCGCCGAGCTGATCGACGCCGAACGGGCGTTGCGGGTCGGCTTGGCCGACGAGGTGGCCGACGACCTGCCCGGCCGGGTCACCGCGATCACCGCCGCCATCGCCGCCCGCTCCCAGCTCAGCATCGCCGCCGCCAAGGAGATCGTCGACGACCGGGCCAGCCCGGCCCGGATCGCCTGGTGGCACCGGAAGGCGCGGGACAGCGGCGAGGCCCGCGAGGGGGTCGCCGCCCACCACGAACGCCGTACGCCCGACTTTCCCTGGTCCCCGTCGGCCGCCCACTGACCGTTGGCCGCCCGCTGACCGTCGGCCGCCCGGCTGCCACCGGCGGCAGGTCGCACCAGCACCGATGTAGTGGTAACGGGGCGGGGCGGATACCACTACATCCGCGATGGTGAGTCGAAGGGCGGCGCGTGGGAGTGGCGGGGCCGGTGGGCGGTTCGTCGGAGTGCCGGGGGCCGGCGGGCGTCGCGCCGGGGCGTACCCCGACGCGACCCCCTGTGCCCGCCGGCCGGTCCCGTCACCGCCCGGCGAGGCTCGCCCAGGTCGGCGTCGCCGGCTCCCGGCGCAGCGGCATGCCGGCCTCGGCCGGCGTCCGGTCCCCCTTGCGCTGGTTGCACCCGTAGCAGGCGGCGGTGGTGTTCCGCCAGCTGTTCCGACCGCCGCGCGAGCGGGGCAGCACGTGGTCGACGGTGCCGGCCGACCCGCCGCAGTACGCGCACCGCCCACCGTCGCGGCGCAGTACCCCGGCCCGGGACCAGGCCGGACCGGCGCTGAACCGCCAGCGGGTGACGACGTACCGGACGAGGCGGACCACCCGGGGGACGGGGAAGACCCCGATCACCCGGTCCGGCTCGGCCTCGTGGATCTCGGCGACCCGGCGGCACAGCATCCGGATCGCGTGTTGGACGGTGACCCGGTGCAGCGGGCCGAGGTCGGCGTTGATGACGAGGACGGCGTCCACCGGGCTCTCCCTTCGCGGTCGGTGGTCGATCGGACCGGTCGGCGAGGTCGCCCGGCCGCAGTGGAGCCGGCCGGGACGAACCCGCCGCCGGGCCCGCGTGGCGGCCCGGACGACGAAGGCCGCCCGGTCCTCGGATGGGACGGGCGGCCGGCGCGAAGGGCACGCGTCAGTCGGGGGTCCCGTCCCAGGGGTGTTCGGCTCGGCAACCGTCGATGGGTAGCGTCGACCACGCGCTGGTGAGGTGCGGCGACGTCATGGGCGTGCTCCCGATTCGACTGGTTGACCTTGCGTGGATCACGGTAGGCGCGGCGACGCAGGCGGGCAACGCATTTCGATGCGCGCCACCGCCACCCTGCCGTAGCGCGCCCACGGAGCACGGCTACGAGCGGACCGACCAGACGGTGACGTCGACCGAGGCCGGCGTCGCCTGGTAGCGGTTGTGGTCGATCCGGACGTAGTTGACCACCGTCGGCTCGCCAGGATCCGGCTGGCAGTAGGTGACCGGGGTGCGGTCGACCTGTTCGAGATCGATGCTCGAGTACCGCTGGGCCTTCGGGTTCCGGCAGGAAATAGACCGAGTCCTCGGCGAGCAGCTTCCAGTGCGGCGCGTCCGCAGGCGGCACCCAGTCCGGCCCCGGCGCTACCGGCCGGCGAGTGAACCCGCTACCGGCCGGCGAGCAGCCCCCGGGGGCGGATGGAGCGGACCGGTTCGGCGGCGGCCCCCTCGGCGCGCAGGATGTGGTTGGCGGCGATGATCCCGGTCGCCGCCGACCGCTCCATCAACGCGCTGGGGAAGTCGGTGCCGATGCCGTCCCCGGCCAGATAGAGGCCGTCGGCGTCGGTGCGTACCCCGGGTCGGCCGGGGTGGCTGCCCGGGGTGAACGCCGGAGCCTGCGCCTCGACCCGGGCGCGCAGCTCCCGCACCCCCAGTCCGGCGACCTCCGGCCAGAGCGTGACCAGTTCGGTGCGCATCCGTTCGGCCAGTTCCCCGGCCGGCACCCCCTCGTCGCAGGCGTACGCGTGCAGCTCCACCACCGCGCCGCCGGTGCGCTGCGCCCACCGCCGGGACTCGTTCTCCAGCCGGTGGTAGAGGGTCACCGAGTCCAGGGTGGGCTGGCGGGACACCCCGCTGAACACCGCCCGGTCGGCCCGGACGTCCCCGTCGAGCCAGTACCGCGCCACCGCGTACGGCGGGCCGGGCCGACCGAACGCGGGCATCCGCGCCACCAGCCCGGGCGCCGCCGCGACCAGGCCGGGGGAGGCGGTGACCAGCGCGGCCAGCGCCGGCGGGTCGACGGCCAGCACCACGTGCCCGGCGGGGTACGACGTGCCGTCGGCATCGGTGACCCGCCAGCCGTCCGACCCCCGGTCCAGCCGGGCGGCGGCGACCCCGGTGCGCACCCGACCGCCGTGCTTCTCCACGTACCGGGTCAGCGGCTGCCAGATCGCCGTGGCGTAGTCCTCGTCGGGGCAGTCGAACGCCAACCCCTCCGGGTTGCCCAGCAGATAGAAGTGGAACTGGGCGATCATCTCGGCGGCCGACATCTCGGTCTCGTGGTTGAAGAACGAGTGCGAGAAGACCTCGAACAGCATCGCCCGCGCCCGGTCCGGCAGTTTCAGCGAGGCGAGCAGCGCGTCGGCGGTGGTGTCGTCGAACTCGGCGTAGGTGCGCACCGGGTCGTAGCTGAGCAGCGGCAACGCGGCGTCCCGGTCCATCCGGCGCAGGTCGGTCAGGCGCAGGCTGGGGCTGCGCAGCAGTAGCGCCAGCAGGTTGGCCGGCGGGGCCGGGGGCAGCCTGCCGAACTCCTCGGTGGGCCACTGCGCGGACAGGATCGGGTAGCCGGGGATCGGCTTGAGGAAACCGAGCGTCGGATCGACCCGCCGCAGGATCGACCGCCAGTTGTAGTACTGCCTGAAGAACGCGTGGAAGCCGTGCTCGTTGACCTGGCTGCCGTCGGCGAGCGCCTCCGGCCACGCGCCGAGCCGGCCGCCAAGCGTCGGCGCGGCCTCCAGCACGGTGACGTCCACCCCGCGTTCGGCGAGCACCACCGCCGCCGACATGCCGGCGATCCCGCCACCCACCACCACGGCCGTGGTCGGCCGGGCCACCCGGGGGGCACCACCGCCGCCCGGGTCCACCTCGTGCTCGCGTACGCCGATGAGTCGACCCAGCTTCTGCGACAGCGCCATGTGCACCTTCCGACCCGAGGGGCCTCCAGTCTGCCTGACCAGGCTCGATCCGGCCCTGTCAGGCAGGTCCGCCACCGCCAGCGGAGGCGTCGGCGGGTCGCCCGGCGGGAGCGTCGGCGGGTCGCCCGGCGGCGAGCGGGGCACGGTCGGATGGGGGCCAGACGTACTCCAGGTCGGACGGGATGTCGCCGAACCTGGGGCGGTAGTGGTCCGGATCCTTGCGCAGCAGCGAGGACCGATGGCTCAGGTGCAGGTCGTCGCGGCCCAGCCAGGGCGGTAGCTCACCGGCGGCGGCCAGTTCGGCCTGGCTGCGTACCCGACCGGTGCCCCGGGCGGCGGTCAGGTCGGTGACCAGGGTCGCCGCGCAGGTGTCCGCCCGACCCGGTGCACACCACACCGCGCACACGTCCAACCCGTACCGGGTCAAGGCCTCCTCGTAACCGGCCCACATCTTCACCGCCGGGTGGTGGCGCCAGCCGTAGCCCGGCCGGGTCAGCCCGCGCAGCACCTGGATCGCCTCCACCCGCTGTTTGCCCAGCCGGCGCTGGTCGAGGACCCGCGCGCTGGCCAGGAAATCCGGGTACGGCAGGAACGTCTGCACGGCGCTGCTCTACCCACCACCGGGTCCGACATGCCTGCTCGCGATCACCCCGCGCGATTACCAGGGCTGCGTCCGCTGCGACCGGCTGACTACCATCCGGGCATGGCCGAACCCCTGCGGGACCGTGCCCGGCGCGCGACCGGCTGGCGGTTGCGGATGAACGGCGACTCCCGTCCGCACTACGTGGTCTGCGGCAACGACCCGTTGACGTACTGGGTGGTCCGGGCGCTGCTCGGCACCGAGCTGGCCCAGGGCCGGGTCCGGATCACCCTGGTCGTGCCGGAGCGCCGCCGCTCGGAGGGCCCCGACGGGCGGGACGTCGACGGCGTGCAGGTGATCCGGGCCGACCGGCTCGACGAGGCCACCTTCCGCCGGGCCGGCCTGGCCGGGGCGGACGGCCTGGCCCTGCTGCACCAGGACGACGTGGGCAACATGCACGCCGCGCTCTGCGCGCAGGAGGTCGAACCCCGGTTGCGCCTGGTGGTCCGGATGTTCAACACCAGCCTCGCCAACGGTCTGCGGCAACTCTTCCCCGACTCGGCCGTCCTCTCCGACGCCTCGATGGCCGCCCCGGCGTTCGTCGCCGCCGCCCTCGGCGAGGTCGCCCCGACCCACTTCCGGCACGGCGGTCGTACCCTCTACGTGGCCCGCCGGGGTGACGTCCGCCCCGCCGACGTGGTCTGCGGGCTGGCCGTCACCACCGACCCGGAGGTGGTCCGGGTGCTGCCCGCCGACGAGAAGGCCGCCGACGTGGTGCTCGCCGAGGCGACCGGCCAGCCGGCCGGCACCGAGCTGGCGGCCCGCCGGCTGGTCCGGGCCCGGCGTCGCCGGCAACCCCTCGCGGTGCTGCTCCGGGCGGTCCGCAGCTTCGCCACCCGCAAGATCGGCATCGCGGTGCTCACCCTGCTCGGGGTGATCGCCCTGCTCGGCTGGCTGAACGCCCGCGCGGTCGAGGTGAGCTGGACGGAGGCGCTCTACCTGACCCTGGTCACCACGCTCAGCGGCCAGGACCCGGACGTCGCCAAACCGGCCGCCGCCCAGATCATGCAGGTGGTGCTCAACCTGGCCGGGCTGGCGCTGATCCCGCTGATCACCGCCGTGGTGGTCGACGGGATCGTCAACGCCCGGCTGGCCCTGCACGCCGGCCGGATCCAGCCGGAACGCGCCGGGCACGTGGTGGTCGTCGGGCTGGGCAACATCGGTACCCGGGTGATGGCCCAGCTGCACGACTTCGGCGTCGAGGTGGTGGCGATCGACCGGAGTGCCGAGGCGCGCGGTGCGGCGCTGGCCCGACGGCTGGACGTGCCCCTGATCGTCGGGGACGCGGCCCGTGAGGAGACGCTGCGTTCGGCCTCGGTGGAGCACTGCCAGGCGCTCGTGGTGGTCTCCACCGACGACGGGGTCAACCTGCGGGCCGCGCTCAACGGCCGGGCGCTCAACCCGGAGCTGCGGGTGGTGCTGCGGCTCTTCGACGGCGACTTCGCCGAGCGGATCCAGCGGGCCTTCGGCATCGGCATCTCGCGCAGCGTGTCCTACCTGGCCGCGCCGTCGTTCGCCGCCGCGCTGCTGGACCGGGCGGTGATCGCCACCATCCCGGTCGACCGGCACGCCCTGCTGGTGGTGGAGGTGCCGGTGGTGGCCGGTGCCGCACTGGACGGCCGTCCGCTCGCCGCGGTGGCCCGCCCCGGCGAGGTACGCCTGCTGGCCCACTCCCGGCCCGGGCAGAAGACCGACTGGACGGCCGACCCCCGGATGGTGATCACGGCGGGGGACCGACTGACAGTGGTCGCCCGGCGGGCCGGGCTGAGCGCCCTGCTCCGGGAGACCACCCCGCCCCCGCCGCCGGCTGTCCCGCCGCCCGCCGGCGTACCGACGTCGCGGGATCCGCAGGAGTGACTAGCGGAGGTGGCGGAGGGCGTACCAGAGCGCGCCGAGGGCGAGCACGCCGAAACCGGCGAGGACGCTGGTGGTCGGCAGGCTGACCGCGAGCAGCAGGCAGCCGACCAGCCCCAGCACGGCGAGCGCCCGGACGGGCAGCCGTCGGGTCGGATCCCGGCCCAGGGTCAGTGCGGCGGCGTTGGTGATCGCGTAGTAGACAAGCACGGTGCAGCTGGAGAAGCCGATCGCCCCGCGTACGTCGCCGAGCGCCACCACCGCGACTACCACGGCGGCCACCGCCAGCTCGGCCCGGTGCGGGACCTGGCGGACCGGGTGCACGGCGGCCAGCGCGCCCGGCACGTCCCGGCGGCGGGCCATCGCCAGCAGGGTCCGGCCCACCCCGGCGAGCAGCGAGAGCAGCACCCCGGTCACCGCCACCGTCGCGCCGGCCCGGACCACCCAGGCCAGGCCGGGCAGCCCGGCGACGGTCACCACGTCGGCCAGTGGCGCGGCGGACGCGGCCAGCCGGTCGGGGCCGAGCACACCGACCGCGACCACCGCCAGGACCAGGTAGACCGCCAGCACCACGCCGAGGGCCAGCGGCACCGCCCGGGGGATCGTGCGGGCCGGGTCGCGGACCTCCTCGCCGAGGGTGGCGATCCGGGCGTACCCGGCGAAGGCGAAGAAGAGCAGCCCGGCGGCGGTCAGCACGCCCCGGGCCGGGCCGGCGCCCTCGGCGAGCCGGTCGAGCCGGACCTCCCCGGCGGCCAGGCCGGTCACCGCGACCAGGGCCAGCACCGCCAGCACCACGACCACGAGCACCTTCGTGGCGGCGACCGTCCGGGTGACGCCGCGCAGGTTCACCGCGGTCACCGCGAGCACCGCGCCGACCGCGACCAGCCGGGCCTGCCCCGGCCACAGGTACGCCCCGATGGTCAGCGCCATCGCCGCGCAGCTCGCCGTCTTGCCGACCACGAACCCCCAGCCGGCGAGGAAGCCGGCGAACGGGCCGAGGCGTTCCCGGCCGTAGACGTAGCTGCCGCCGGATTCCGGGTAGCGGGCCGCCAACCGGGCCGAGCTGGTCGCGTTGCAGTAGGCGATGAACCCGGCCAGCGCCAGCGCCACGAGCAGTCCGCTGCCACCGGCTGCGGCGGCAGCCGGGGCGAAGACCACGAAGACGCCCGCACCGAGCATCGCGCCGAGCCCGACGACCACCGCATCGGGTACGCCCAACCGCCGGCTCAGTCGATCCACCACGGCAGGTTACGGGTCGGAGGTGAACGGGCGGCTCTCATCGTGCGACCGGCCCGGGTCGGAGGTGAACGGGCGGTCCCAGGCGCGCAACCGGCCCGGCAACGGCAGCTCGTCCCAGGGGATCCGACGCAGCAGCCGATCTAGCAGGAGGCCGAGCAGTAGCCCCGCCACCGAGTCGGTCAGCCAGTGCCAGCCCAGGTAGGTGGTGGTGCACAGGACCACCACCGGCGGCACCACCCGGACGGCGGTGACCAGCGGCCGGGGCATCCGCCGGCCGACGGTACGCAGCAGCGGGGCGAGCAGCAGGGCGAGCACCCCGTACCAGACGATCGCGTTGGCCACGTGCCCCGACGGGTACGACTGGGCGTAGCCGACCGGCAGGTCGTGCTGGAACAGCGGCAGGGTCTGTTCCGGCGGCAGGAACGGTTCCTTGACGCTCGCGGTGGGGGCCGGGCGGGCCGTCCACACCTTGAGCGGGCCGATGGTCAGCAGGGTGAGCACGAAGGCGACCACGGGAGGCAGCAGTGGACGGACCGAACGGAGCCGGACGGCCAGCAGCACCCCCAGGGCGGCGGCCGACATCGTCAACGGGCTGCCCTGGCCGAGCAGGTTGAGCGCCCTGGCGATCCAGTACGCGGTGGTCGGCCGGTGCGCGTCCGCCCAGTCGGCGACCGCCCGGTCGACGCCGAAGAGGTGGCCGGTGGCGAGGGCCACGGTCAGGCCGACCAGGGCGGCGAACAGCACCAGGTCGTACCACCAGCCGGCCGGGCGGACCGGCCTGAGCCGTGCTCCGTCGCGTACCGTCGTGGTGGTCTCCCGCACGCGATCACGCTACCGGCCGACCCCTGTGGCCGTGGTGGCGCGGCCGGGGTCTGGCGTGGTGCGACCCGGCGGCCGTGGTGGCGCGGCCCGTGGTCCGGCGTGGCGCGGCCCGTGGTCCGGCGTGGCGCGGCCGGGGGTCTCGCGGGCCGGGGTCGATGTGTGTCGAACCACGAAGGGAGGCGCATGCCGGGGGCACCCGGCACACTTGTCCCCGTGCGGATCACCTCGGCCCTCGTCGACCCGGCGCTGCTCGACCTTCCCTGGTCGACCCCGCTGGAGGAGTGGCCCGCCCGGCACCTGGTGGCGCTGCCACAGGGCATCTCCCGGCACATCGTCCGATTCGTCCGCCTCGGCGACTACGTGTACGCCGTCAAGGAGACCGGGGAGCGGGTCGCCGAACGCGAGTACGACCTGTTGCGGGCGCTGGAACGGATCGACTTCCCGTCGGTGGAGGCGATCGCGATCGTGGCCGACCGACAGGCCGACGACGGCACCCCGCTGGACCCGGTGCTGATCACCCGGCACCTCCAGTTCTCGCTGCCCTACCGGGCGCTGTTCTCCCGCACGCTGCGCCCGGAGACGATGGGCCGGCTGCTCGACGCCCTCGCCGTGCTGCTGGTCCGGATGCACCTGACCGGCTTCTTCTGGGGCGACTGCTCACTGTCCAACACCCTGTTCCGGCGCGACGCCGGGGCATTCGCCGCCTACCTGGTCGATGCCGAGACCGGTGCGCTGCACCGCTCGTTGTCCAACGGGCAGCGCGGCGAGGACCTGGAGATCGCCCGGGTCAACATCTTCGGCGAGGCGCTGGACCTCCAGGCTGCCGGGCTGCTGCACGAGTCGATCGACCCGGAGGTGGTCTGCGAGGAGGTCGTGCAGCGCTACGAGCGGCTCTGGCACGAGATCACCTACGAGCAGCAGATCGAGCGGGAGGCCCGGCACGACATCGAGGGCCGGATCCGCCGCCTCAACGACCTGGGTTTCGACGTGGCCGAGGTGGCCCTGTCGACGGTCGACGACGGGCGTTACCTGGTCCGCCCGAAGGTCGTCGACGCCGGCTACCACACCCGACGGCTGATCCGGCTCACCGGGTTGGACGCCGAGGAGAACCAGGCCCGCCGGCTCCTCAACGACCTGGACGCCTACCGGGTGGAGAGCGACCTGACCGACGAGCAGCAGGCCGCGCACCGCTGGCTGACCGAGGTCTTCGAGCCGGTCGTCCGGGCGGTCCCCGCCCACCTGCGGCACAAACTGGAACCGCAGGAGATCTTCGCGCAGATCATCGAGCACAAGTGGCTGCTCTCCGAGCGGGCCCGTCGGGACGTGGGGATGGGCCCGGCGGTGCAGTCGTACCTGTCCGACGTGCTGGTGCACCGCCCCGACGAGCAGGCTGTCCTGGGTGTCGAGGTCCCCACCGCCTGACCTGCATTCTTCCCGGCCTGCCCTTCTTCCCGGCCTGCATTCTTCCCGGCCTGCCTTCTTCTGGCCCCCCCGTCGCGTGGCCCGCCCGTCGCGTGGCCCGCCCGTCGCGTGGCCCGCCCGTCGCGTGGCCCGCCCGTCGCGTGGCCCGTGCGTAGCGGGGCCCGCGCGCCTCCGGACCAGGTGGGCTCTCGCCGGTGCCTGGCCCACGCACCGTGACGACCCCGCGGTCCGCTCCAGGCCCAGGAAACCGCAGGTAGGACCTGCCATGCGCATCCTTTGGACCTGATGACGTAAACGAATCAGGATGCTTCACCGCGCATCCGGGGCACGTTTTAACGCAACACCGTTGCGTTAAAACGCCGTGGGCGGCTGGTCAACCCGGGACAGGAAGTGCCCGATCGGGGAGCGGGGTGGGCCCGCTTGGCGATCATGGAGTGGTGGTGCCGACCTTGGGGGCTTTACGGGCGTTCTGTCACCCACCACAACTCCATGATCGGCGAGGCAGCGCTGGTCGACGAACAGCCGTTCCACCTAACGCAACGGTGTTGCGTTTCCACGTGGCGAGCGATCAGGGGTATGTGCGGGCTCGTACGGGCTCCCCTGATCACTCTGCCGCCAATTCCCGCCTTCGTCCGGTTCCCGCCTTCGTCCGGTCGCGGTCGCTACTCACCGCCGTAGTCCGCGCACCGTTGCCGGCCGCCTGCTCCCCGCCGGTTGCCGCGACCCGCCAGCCTCGGCCGAGGTCGCGCGGGCGCGCCCGTGACTCGTTAACGTCATCAGCTCTAAAGGACGCGCATGGCACATAATGGGTGGTTGTGGGTCTGCACGTCTGTGTTGTTCATCGCGCGGACGGTTGAGAGCCGAGCCGCACCGGACCGAGCCGGACCGGACCGAGCCGGACCGAGCCGGACCGGACCGAGCCGGACCGGACCGGATGAGGTTGAGCTGGGCTAGGACATGGCCGGGTCGGGGCGGGACAGGTTTCAGTCGAGCCAGGTGCCGGCGCGCATCACCCGGACCACGTTCAGCTCGTCGTCGAGCACCACCAGGTCGGCGCGGAGGCCCGCCTGGAGGGCACCCACCCGGTCACGCAGGCCGATGGCCCGGGCCGGGGTGGTGGCGACCATCCGTGCCGCGTCGGCGATCGGGATCCCGGCGGATACGGCGTGCCGCAGTGCGGCGTCCATGGTGAGGGTGCTGCCGGCGATTGCCCCGTCCCGGGTCAGGCGGGCCACCCCGTCGGCCACGGCTACCTGCTGGCCACCCAGCTCGTACTCGCCGTCGGGCATGCCGGCGGCGGCCATCGCGTCGGTGATCAGTGCGATCCGTTCCGGGCCGGCGACGCCGGTGGCGAAGGTGAGCATCCCGTCGTGCAGGTGCACCCCGTCGGCGACCAGTTCACAGACCACGTTCGGGGCCTCCAGCAGGGCCACCACCGGGCCGGGCTCGCGGTGGTGCAGCGGGCGCATCCCGTTGAACAGGTGGGTGCCGACGCTCGCCCCCGCCGAGACCGCGGCCCGGGTCTGCTCCCAGGTGGCGTCGGTGTGGCCGACGGCGGCGACCACACCGTGTGAGGTGAGCAGCTTGATCGCGTCCAGGGCACCGGGGCGCTCGGGTGCCAGGGTGACCATGCGTACCGTCCCCGCCCCCTCCTCTAGGAGTCGGGTGAGCTCGTCGGTGGACGGGTCGCGGAGGAATTCCGGGTTCTGCGCGCCGCACCGGATCTTCGACAGGTACGGCCCCTCGAAGTGGACGCCCGCCAGCACGCCCTCCCGGACCAGCGGCGCGAACGCGGCGGTGGCCGCCCGCATCAGGTCGAACGGGGCGCTGACCAGGCTGGCCAGCAGGGTGGTGGTGCCGTGGCGCCCGTGGAACGCGGCGGCCTCGCGGGCGGCGTCGGCGTCGCCGGCGGTGAAGGTGTGCCCGCCCCCGCCGTGGGTGTGCATGTCCACGAAGCCCGGCACGATCCAGTGCCCGTCGCGCTTGGCGGGGTACTCGGCGACGGCGGTGATCCGCTCGCCGTCCAGCTCCACGCACCCCTGCCGGACCACGCCGGTCGGGGTCACCACCTTGCCGGTCACCCGCTGGGTCATCGTCTCTCCAGACTGTCGAGGGCGAGCAGGGCGGCACCGAGGCAGCCGGCCTCGTCGCCGAGGGCCGCCGCGACCAGGCGCGGCTCCCGATGGAAGGTCATCCGTTCGTGCAGGGCCGCGCGGAGCGGGCCGAGCAGTTGCTCGCCGGCCCGGGCCAGACCGCCGCCGATGACCATGGTGTCCACGTCGTAGAGGGCCTGCCCGGTGGCGAGCCCGTCGGCCAGCGCCTCGACGGCCTCCCGCCACACCCGGCCGGCCAGTTCCTCACCGGCCGCCGCCCGCCCGGCCACCTCGGCCGCGCTCACCGCCGTACCGGCCGGGCGCGTTGCCGCGCCGGCCGGAGGTGCTGCCGTGCCGACTCCGGGCGGGCCGGCCTGCGTCGTTCCGTCGTCCAGTTCCGCGTAGCGGCGGGCGATGGCCGAGGCGGACGAGACGGCTTCCAGGCAGCCGGGCCGACCGCAGCCGCAGCGCGGGCCGTAGGGGCGTACCAGGATGTGGCCGATCTCGCCGGCCGCACCGTGCGCGCCGACGGCGGCCGACCCGGCGACCACGTGCGCGGCGGCGATGCCGGTGCCGATCGCGACGAAGAGCACGTGCCGGGCGTCCCGGCCGGCACCGAGCCGGGCCTCGGCGATCCCGCCCACCCGCACGTCGTGGCCGAGCACCGCCGGCAGCCCGAGCCGCGCCGCCACCAGTTCCCGCAGCGGTACGTCCCGGAAGCCGACATTCGCCGACCAGACCGCCACCCCGGCGGCCTCGTCGACCACCCCGGGTACGGCGACGCCGCAGGCCACCGGGGTCGATCCGGCGGCACGCGCCTTGTCGGCCAGCCCTCCGGCGACGGTCAGGACGGTCTCCACCACGGCGTCCGGGCCGCGTCCGGCGTCGGTCGGGTGGCGTTCGGTGTACGCCACGCTGCCGTCCGGGCGGACCAGGGCGCACTTCATCCCGGTCCCACCGACGTCCAGCGCGACGACGAGGTGTTCGCCGTCGCCCGGCCCGTCGGTCATGCCAGCACCACTGAGCGGGTCAGGTGTCGGGGCGCGTCCGGGTCCAGGCCGCGGCTGGTCGCCAGGGCCACCGCGAAGCGCTGGGCCAGGATCAGGTCGGCCATCGGGTCGACCGGGGTCCGGCCGGCCGCCCAACTGCCCAGCACGGTGTGGCATCCGTGGTGCCGGCTGTGCACGAACGCGGCCCCGGTGGCCGCCACGTCCTCCGGCAGACCGTCGGGCAGTTCCCCGAACGCCCAGACCAGTCGGCCGGGTGCGGCGATCGAGATGGGGCCGTGCCGGTAGTCCATCGCCGGGTACGCCTCGGCCCAGAAGGTGGCCGCCTCGCGGCACTTCAACGCGGCCTCCTGGGCCAGCCCGACGGTCCAGCCGCGACCGAGGAAGGTGGCCTGGTCGATGCGGGCCGGGTCGAGCGGCAGCGGGGCCCGGACGGCGACCTCGGCGTCGGCGGCCAGCGCCTCGACGTTGTCGCCGAGGTGGGCGCGGAGCAGCGCCAGGGCGGTGGTGGCGAACCGGGTCTGCACCACCGAACGCTCGTCGGCGAAGGGCATCGGCACGGCCGTGTCGGCAAGCGTGCCGGCGGGCGAGTCGGGGTCGCCGACCAGGACGGTGGTGGGTGTCCGGCCGCGCAGCGCGGCGAGCAGGTCGAGGACCTCGGTGGTGGTGCCGGAGCGGGTGATCGCGATCAGCCGGTCGTAGCGACGGTCGGTGGGGAACTCGCTGGCCTGGAAGGCGTCGGTCTCGCCGTGACCGGCCCGCTCGCGCAGCCCGGCGTACGCCATCGCCATGAACCACGACGTGCCGCAACCGACGACGGCGACCCGCTCGCCGGGTCGGGGGAGGCCGGTGGCGACGGTGTCGGCCAGCCGGGCCGCCTCCCGCCAGCAGTCGGGCTGGCTGGCGATCTCCGCGTCGACGTACGCCATGTGAACTCCTCGCACAGGGGAGGGAGGTGCGCAATACGGCTCATTACCACCGTCTTTCGCGCGTTATTCTGCGCGAATCGAGGCCGGTGTGGCAACCTGCCCCCGGATCGCGCAGAGCAGGGCTTTGCGCACCGCCAGTTTCGCGCACTACTGTGCACGCAATCAATCACCGTTCGGGCAGAGTCATCGGAGGCTCCACGTGGACCGGTACGCCAGGTGGAACGCTCTGCTCGAGATGCTCACCGGCAGCGGCCGGGTCAGCGTCGAGGAGGCCGCCGAGCGGCTGGACGTCTCCCAGGCCACCATCCGACGCGATTTCGACCAGCTCGCCCAGCAGCAGATGATCACCCGGACCCGGGGTGGCGCGGTCGCCAACGGCGTCTCGTACGACCTGCCGCTGCGGTACAAGACGGCCAAGCACTCGGCGGAGAAGCAGCGGATCGGCGCCGCCGCCGCCGCGCTCGTCTCCCCCGGCACCGTGGTCGGTCTCAACGGCGGCACCACCAGCACCGAGGTGGCCCGTGCCCTGGCCGTCCGGCCGGATCTGAACACCAACGCCGAGGGTGCCCAGCTCACCGTGGTCACCAACGCCCTGAACATCGCCAACGAGCTGCTGGTGCGCTCGCGGATGAAGGTCGTGGTCGCCGGGGGTGTGGTGCGGCCGAAGTCGTTCGAACTGGTCGGGCCGCTCGGCGGGGCGCTGCTGCGCGAGGTCACCCTGGACGTCGCCCTGTTGGGCGTGGACGCGCTCGATCCCCAGCTGGGTGCCGCCGCCCACCACGAGGGGGAGGCGGCGATGAACAACCTGATGGTGGCGCGGGCCAAGCGGGTGGTGATCATCGCGGACTCGTCCAAGCTGGGCGGTCACGCGTTCGCCCGGATCTGTCCGGTGGAACGGGTGGAGACCCTGGTGACCGACTCCGGGGCGGCCCCCGAGCTGGTCGACGCGTTCCGCGCCGCAGGCGTGGCCGTCGTCTGCGCCTGAGTGGCTCGTTGATACACCGTCGGTAGTGATCCGAACGCCGATGCATACCGGGTATTGCCATGGCGGGCATACCGAGTATGGTGTCCGCTGTCATAGCCCACCATCGGGGGAGGCGCAGCTTGTCGGCTGTCCTGGAGATCGAAGGTCTACGTAAGACGTACAAGAGCCGTCGGCGTGGTGTCCGCAACGCGCTGGACGGGTTCGACATGCGGGTGGAGGCCGGGCAGGTGCACGGCTTCCTCGGCCCCAACGGGTCGGGGAAGACCACCACGCTGCGCACCCTGCTCGGGCTGATCCGGCCGGACGGCGGGCGGATGGCGATCCTCGGCCACGAGGTGCCCGCCGCGCTGCCCAACGTCGCCGGTCAGGTCGGCGCGATCGTGGAGAGCCCGCAGTTCTTCCCGCACTTCACCGCCCGGGACACGCTGTCCCTGCTGGCCGGGGCCGGCGAGGTCCCCGCCGTACGGGTCGACGAGGTGCTGGAACTGGTCGGGCTGCGGGACCGGGCCGGCGAGCGGGTCAAGACGTACTCGCTCGGCATGAAGCAACGGCTCGCCGTCGCGTCCGCCCTGCTCAAGAACCCCAAGCTGCTGATCCTCGACGAGCCGGCCAACGGTCTCGACCCGGGCGGCATCCGGGAGATGCGCACCCTGATGCGCACCCTCGCCGAATCCGGGATGACCGTGGTGCTCTCCAGCCACATCCTCGGCGAGATCCAGCTCATCTGCGACGAGGTCACCATCATCTCGCTGGGCCGTCGGGTCGCCGCCGGCCCGGTGGACCAGGTGCTGGCCCAGCACTCGCACGGTGGCGTACGGGTGCGGCTGGACGCCGCCGAAGACCTCGCCGCCGCCGCCGACCTGCTCGGCCGGGCCGGCGTCGCGGTCACCCGCCACCCCGACCACCTGATGCTGGCCGGCGTCGACAAGCCGGCCACGGTCAGCCGGCTCCTCGCCGAACAGCACCTGTACGTCAGCGAACTGGCCCCGGTAGCGGTGGACCTGGAGAGCGTCTTCCTGGAGATCACCGCCACCGCACCGGTCCCCGGCCAGCACCGCCAGGTCGACGAGTCCACGAAGGTCGACGAGCCGGGTCACACCGGCAGCACCACGGGAGGGTGGGGCGCATGAGCCTGTACGTCACCGAACTGCGTCGGCTGGCCAAGCGCCGGCTCACCCGGGTCATGCTGGTCCTGCTCGTCCTCGGCCTGACCGGCGTCGTCACCGCCTTCACCTTCTCCAGCCACAAGCTCTCCCCGGCGGTGATCGCCCAGGCGCAGGCCGAGTCGGATGCCAACTTCCGGGAGGCCGTCAAGGACTGGGAGCGCTCGATCACCGAGTGCGAGGCGGCCAAGGCCCGCGGCGAGCAGACCGAGGACCGGTACGGCCCGAACTGCGGCCGGGACTGGCAGCCCACCGCGGACATGTTCGACCCGAAGTGGAACCTGCCGTACCAGTTCGACTTCCGGGGCGAGTTCGGGATCTTCGTCGCCGTCTTCGCCGGAGCGGTGGCGCTGTTCGCCTTCCTGATCGGCGCCTCCTTCGTGGGGGCCGAATGGAGCAGCGGCGGGATGATGAACCTGCTGCTGTGGCGGCCGAAACGGCTCGTCGTGCTCGGCACCAAACTGGCCGCCGTGTTCACCATGCTGACCGGGGTGACAGTGGTGCTGGGCGCGCTGTGGACGCTTGCCTTCTGGCTGATCGGCACGCACCGGGGGACCACCGCGAAGGTCACCTCCGGGGTCTGGCAGTCCACCGGGATCAGCTGGCTACGGGCGCTGGGGCTGATCCTCGCCGTCGGTGCGGTGGCCTTCGCGCTGGCCTCGCTGGGCCGGCACACCTCGATGGCGCTCGGCGTCGCCGTCGGCGTCGGTGTGATCAGCGAGATCGGCATCCGGATCGCCCTGACCATCGCCGGGGTCCGGTTCGGGGACCGTTGGGTGCTCTCCACCTATGCGCTGGCCTGGTTCCAGAAGCAGTGGAAACTGGTCGACTACCGCTCCTGTGAATTCGCCCAGGGCGAGTGCACCCCGAAGGAGATGCTAGTGACCTGGCAGGACTCGGCGCTGGTCTTCGGCATCGGCACCGCCGTGGTGATGGTCGCCGCGTTCTGGATGATGCGTCGGCGCGACATCACCTGAGCCGGCCGCCGCCCGGCGGCGGGTGACGTTCCGGCCCTGGCCGGAGCGTCACCCGCCCTGGTTAAGCTGGGGTTCCCCGGCCGGTCCGCCCGGTCGTCCCCCTTGCCGAGGAGCGCCATGCCGCCCGCCGACGCCGTACGCCGGTCCGAGCCGTCGCCGGATCCGGCCGACGCGTCGTCGCAGGTGCCGTCGCCCCGACCGGCCTCGGATGCCGAGCGGACCGAGGAGCGAGCCGACGGGCGGACCGGTGAGCGGGCGTCGACCGGCGGCGACGAGTTGACCGAGCGGGAGTTGCGCATCCTCGCCTTCGAACAGCAGTGGTGGCGGCACGCCGGGGCCAAGGAGCAGGCCATCCGGGACACCTTCGGACTCTCCGCCACCCGTTACTACCAACTGCTCAACGGCCTGCTCGACCGCCCCGCCGCACTGGCCGCCGAGCCACTGCTGATCGGCCGGCTGCGTCGGCTACGTGCCTCCCGGGCCCGCAACCGACGCCGCTGAACGCCTGCGGACCGGTGTCGACGGCCCATCGGGGCGGCCTAGGCCTGACAGCGGAGCGTGAGATGTCCGGCGGCGATGGGACGACCGGCCGAGACCTCCGCCCAGACCGCCAGTCACCCACCAAAGGGGTGGACGACCGCCGGTAGGGGCGGCAGACTGCGGCACGTGGCAGGCGCGGTACGGCTGGAGCCGGTGGACGAGGCAAACCTGGAGTCGTTGCTCTCGGTAGCGGCGGCTGAGGCCGAGCCGAGTGACGTCATGCCACCGGTGGAGGCGCCCGCCGGCTGGTCGCACGCCCGCCGGGAGGCGTTCCGGGAATTCCACCGGGCCAGCTTCGGCGGCCTGGACGGCCCGACCCGTACCCTGATGTTCGCTGTGTGTGTCGGCGGCGAGGTGGTCGGCATGGTCCGGATGACCCGCCGCGACGCCCCCGGGGTGGTGGAGACGGGGATGTGGCTCGGGCGATCGGCACGGGGGCAGGGGCTCGGCGCCGCGGCCCTGCGGGAACTGCTGAACGCCGCTGCGGCGGCCGGCATGCACTCCGTCGTCGCGGAGACCACTCCGGACAACCTGGGGGCCGTCGCGGTGTTGCGTAACTGCGGTGCAAAACTCCGCAATGAGGGCCAGAAGGTGTACGCGGAAATCTCCCTCGACGCGACCCCGCCTGTCGCCGGCTGATCCCTCGGCCCTTCGATGTGGCCCGCACCCGGCCTCATCGGGTGCGCCGGCGGTGCGGGTGGCGCGGTGCCGACGGTGGCGGTGTGCGGCGGTGTGCGGTGGCGGTGTGCGCTGACGGTGCGACGGTGCGGTGGCGGCGTCTGGTGGTGCGGTGGCGGCGTGTCGCTGCCCTCCTATGCTTCCCGCAGTAAGTGGTATGCCTGGCTGTCATATTCATGCCGCTCAGGCATACCGCTCACGGCAACATCTACTTGTTCGCGGCGACACGCCCGGACGGGCCGGCCAAGCATCCTGCGACCTGCTGGCCTATGACTACCCGCCCGAACGCCCGAACGCCCGAACGCCCGAACGCCCGAACGCCCGAACGCCCGAACGCCCGAACGCCGGGACCCGCCCGAAACTACGCGCAGGTCAACCCGCGTGCTTGTCCGCGTACGCGGCGAGCCAGGCGACCTGCGCGGGATCCAGGGACGGGCGGACACGGCGGCGGGCGGTGGCGACGTGGACGGCGGTGACCGTGGCGGCGGACAGCGACTCCCGCATCGCGGCCAGCGCCGCCTCCCGCACCAGCGCCGCGCAGTCCGCCGCCGAGAAGCCGGTCAGCTCCTCGCCGAGCGCGGCCAGGTCGACGTCCTCGGCGAGCGGCACGGCGCGGGACGCGGCGCGCAGGATCTCCGCCCGGGCCGGCCCGTCCGGTGGCGGCACGTACACCAGCCGTTCCAGTCGGCCGGGGCGCAGCAGCGCCGGGTCGACCAGGTCCGGTCGGTTGGTCGCCCCGACCACCACCACGTTGCGCAGCGCTTCCACCCCGTCCAGCTCGGTCAGCAGCGCGGCCACCACCCGGTCGGTCGTACCGCCGTCGGTGGCCTGGCCACGCACCGGGGCCAGCGCGTCCATCTCATCGAGGAAGACAAGCGTCGGCGCTGCCTCGCGGGCCCGGCGGAACAGCTCGCGGACCGCCCGCTCGCTCTCGCCGACCCACTTGGAGAGCAGTTCGGCGCCCTTCACCGACAGCACGTTCGCCCGCCCGGTCCCGGCCAGCGCGGTCACCAGGTAGGTCTTGCCGCAGCCCGGCGGCCCGTAGAGCAGCACCCCACGGGGCGGCTGCACCCCCAACCGGGCGAAGGTGTCCGGGTAGGTAAGCGGCCAGAGCACCGACTCGGTGAGGGTCTGCTTCACCTCACCCAGCCCACCGACGTCGTCGAGGGTGACCGAGGCCAGCTCCAGGGTGGACGCCGCCATGGTGGTCGGCCGGACCACCTCCAGCGCCGCCGAGAAGTCGGCCATCGCCACCGTCGGCGTCTCGGCCGTCTTCTGCCGCAGCGCCGCCCGTACACCGGCCTCCCGGACCAGCGCGGCCAGGTCGGCGGCGACGAACCCGGGGGTACGACCTGCCACCTCGTCGAGCCGGACGTCCTCGGCCAGCGGCACCTGCCGGGTCAGCACGGTCAACTGCTCCCGGCGCAGCGCCGGATCGGGCAGCGGCACGGTGATCCGCAACGACAGCAGGTCGGGCGCCCGCAACCCCGGGTCGACCGACTCCGGACGGGAGGTGGTGCACACCACCGCCGTACCCGATCGGACGGCCCCGGCGACCACCTGCCGGAAGACGGTGGCCAGCGGCCCGGCGTCCTCGGCCGGGGCCAGCGCCTCCACGTCGGTGACCAGCAGCACCGCCGGCCCGCCGTCGGCCAGTTCGGCGGCGGCCGCACGCAGCCGCCGGGCGGCCGCGTCGTTGGTCAGCGCGGCGAGTTCCGGTGCCCACAGCGGGCGTACCCGGGCCCTGACCGCCTTCGCCACCGCCCGCACCAGCGCCGACTTGCCCGAGCCGGCCGGCCCGCTGATCAACACGCCGAGCGAGACAGTGGTGCCCAGCCGGCCCAGCACCTCCCGGTGGTGGAAGCCCAGGTCCAGCAGCTCGGTCAACTCCTCGGCCTGACCGCGCAGCCCGGGCAGCTCGTCCACGTGCGGCACGTCGTGGTCGTCCACCGCCTCGTCGTTCACCCCGGCGACAGTTGCGGCCGGTGGCCCACCAGCCGCCGGATCCGCCGAGGTGCCGGTCGGGCCGGCGGGGGTGCCGGTCGCCCGGCCGGGCCAGGAACCGTCGGTGCGGGTGGTCCGATCCCGGTCCGGGCGGGCCGGGCCGGAGGAGCCGTGGGTGACCTGGCCGTGTTCCCAGCCGACCACGGTGTCCATGGTCACCAGGGCACCGGTCGCCGGTTCGGCGGCGACCACGGTGAGCAGGGTGCTCGTCCAGGCGTACCCGACGGTGTTGGCGAGGCTGCGGCGGGCGGCCTCGACCAGGCCGCGTACCGAGGCGTCGGGGAGGACGTCCTGGGGCAGCAGGGAGACGTTGTCGCCCTCGGTGACCACCTTGCCGAGCAGGGCGAGCCGGAGCATCTCCGGGGACACCGCGGCGAGGACCGGCACCGGGCCGGTCAGGGTCACCCGCCGGGCCGGGGTCACCGGCATCGGGCCGACCGTCACCTGACCGCCGTCGCGCAGGCCGAGGTTGCCCAGGGTGAGATCGTCGGCGTAGAGCAGGGCGGCGCTGGCGGTCGGCTCGGCGGGCGCGACGATCCCGGCGGTGACCCGTCGACCGGCCAGCCGGACCGGGTCACCCGGACGGAGCGCCAGGGCGGTGAGCACCTCCGGGTGCAGCCGGACGATGCCGCGTCGGGCGTCCAACGCTGCCGGGCGCAGGCTGGCGGTCAGGGTCAGGTCCGGTTCGGGCATCGCCCGACAGTAGCCGCCCGTTGCTGCGGACACCCGGTCAGACGTCGTTGTCGAGCAGCGTGGGGTCGCGTCGGATCAGCTCGGCCAGCCGGGCCGCCGGGTCGACGCCGGGCATCTCCCGCGCCGGCGTCCACGCCGGTGGCGTCCGGTCCGCCAGCGGCCAGGCCGGCGGTGGCGTGACCGGGGGGTCGGCGGCGGCCCGCGTCTCGGCCTCCGCCCGGCCGCTCCGGGCCCCGGTGTCCGTCCGCTCCACCCGCAGCGGGTACGTCTGCCCGCCGTACTCGACGCGCAGCACCACCGCCAGGCCGGGATGGGCGGCGACCACCCGACGGACCGCCTCGGCCACCTCCTCCACGGGGTCGGACCCGCTGACGGCGGACACCGCCGGTACGGCCCACCCCGGCCCGGTCCGGGCCAGTTCCGCCGGGGCCGGGCCGGGCCACCCGGGTGCCGTGGGCGCCTGGCCGGTCGCCTCGAAGGCCAGCGTCGGCGTGTCGTCGTCGACCTCCGTGTCCTGGTCGGCCGACCGGCGACGGCGGGCCTCCTCACGGCGGGCCAGCCGGGCCAGTGTCTCGTCCAGACCACCCCTCATCACGTCCCCCTCTCCGATGGAAACGGCCCCGGGCGTCGATTCGTTCAGACGCCCTTCTCCCGCACCGCCCGGTCCAGCGCCCGGTCCAGGACGACCAGCAGGGCATCCCGCACCGACAGCCGGTCCCGGGCGTCGAACTGCACGAGCGGTACGTGGTCGCCGATCGCCAGCGCCCACCGGATTGCCCCCAACTCGTGCGTCAGCCGGCCGTCGAAGGTGTTCACCCCGACCACGAAGGGCAGGCCGGCCCGCTCGAAGAAGTCGATCGCCGGGTAGCAGTCGTCCAGCCGGGAGCTGTCCACCACCACCAGCGCGCCGAGCGCGCCCCTGGCCAGGTCGTCCCACATGAAGCCGAAGCGGTGCTGACCCGGCGTGCCGAACAGGTAGAGCTTCAGGCTCCGGTCGATGGTCACGCAGCCGAAGTCCATCGCCACAGTGGTGGTGGTCTTGGCGCTGCCGACTCCCGGGTCGTCCACCCCGATGCCGGCGCTCGTCATCTCGGCCTCGGTGGTCAGCGGGGCGATCTCGGAGATCGCGCCGACCGTGGTCGTCTTGCCCACCCCGAAACCACCGGCGATGAGGAGCTTGACCGGGATCGGTGGGGCGGCGGCCGGCCCGGTCCGGGTGGCCGGGACCGGGCCGGCCGTCGGGACGACCGGGGGCCGGTACGGCGGCGGCGGGTGCTGGGGCGGGGTCGCAGGGCCGCCCACCGGCTGGCCGTAACGGGCGGAGGCACTGTTCGCGGCGAGCCCGCCGAGCGGGGCGACCGGCCATTCAGGAGATCGCACGGAGTCCATCAATCACTCGCAGGATGAGGTCGGGGTCAAATGCGTCGTCGACGGTGCCGACGTGCACGTCGAGGTGGCCGGCGGCCCGCAGGTCACCGACCAGCACCCGGGTCACGCCGAGCTGCAGCCGCATCCGGGCGGAGATCTCCGCGACCGAGATCGGTTCACCGCACAGGGCGACGATCGCCTGCAACTCGGGTGCGAGCAGGGCCACGACGGCGGCCCGGCCCGCCCCGGACCGGGCGGTGACCTGGGTCTCCAGGCCGATCGCCGGGTCCGCGCCGGCCACCCGTCCGGCCGTCAGCACGAACGGGCGGGGGCTGGTCGGTCGGTCGGTTTCCGGTTCGGGAGCGGGAGCGGGTGTCGCCGTCCCGCCCCCCGTCTGGGCGCGCAGGTAGGGGCGGACCCGGACCGACGGTTCGGGTTCCGATTCCGCACCGGCGGCGTCCCGGGTCATTGCTGAACGGCGTTCTTCAGCTCGGCGATGAGTCTCGGTGTCAGCGCGCCGCCGGCCCGGCCGGCGAAGAGCGTCATCTCGTACGCGACGGTGCCCAGGTTGGCCGACCGGTCGGCGATCACGCCGAGCACCGAACCGCTGCTGATGGCGGTGATCAGCAGGTAGCCGTCGGCCATGTCCACGATCACCCGGTTGAGCCCGCCGAGCGCGTACCAACTGGCCGCGCCGCCGGCCAGGCTGGTCATGCCGGAGACGACGGCGGCCAGACGTTCCGCGTTGGACCGGTCCTTGATCGACGACATGGCCATCAGCAGCCCGTCGGAGGAGACCGCGATGGCCTCCAGGACCCCGGCCGTGCTGGAGGTGAACGAGTCCAACAGCCAGTTGAAGGTGCGCGCCTCCGGGCTGAGGTCACCGGCGGCGTGGTTCTGGTAGTCGACGTTCTCGTGTACGTGCGGGCTGGTCACCGTGTCGTTCCTTCTTCAGAGCGGCGGTCGGGGCGGACTTCGCGCAGAGCCCGGGCGACGCCCGTCTCGAACGCGTTGATGAGATCGCGGACCTCGCCCGGATCTCCCGGGTGCTGGCTGGGTGGTTGCCGGGGTGGTGCGACGGTCAGGTTGGCGCCCGGGATCCGCCGGGTCAGTCGGGGCGTCGCCGGTTCGGCGGGGTGGGTGGCGGCCGGTCTGGCCTGTTCGGCCCGGTGTACCCCGGACTGGAACTGCTCGACGAGAGCGCGGGCGGCGGCCGGGTCGGCGTGGGTGGCGTCCACCGGGCCGACGACGGGGGCGGTGCGGGGCAGACTGGCGCCGGGTACCCGCTGCCGGATTCCGGGCGGCGGGGCGGGCTGGTCCGCCCGGGGCGGGCTGGCCGGCGGGGCCGTGGGGAGCAGCGCGGCCGGTGGAACCGCCGGCCGGTGCGGTGCGGCGGGGGCCACCGCGGCGGTGCCTCGGGCCGGCAGCACCGTCGCGGCAGCGGCGGGCGGGTCGGTGTCGGTGGGCCGGACCGTCTCCGGGTCGGCCGGCACCGTGCCGAACGCATCCCAGGGGCCGGTGGCCTCCATGCTCCTGGTCGCCTTGCTGAGCAGTGTGGGGTCGAATCCGGGCAACGCCGTGGGGTCGACCACCGACCGGCTCGGGCCGGCGTCGACCACCGGCCGGGCCAGGCTCGCGTCGGCCACCGACCGGGCCGGGCCCGCCTCGACCATCGGCCGGACCGGGCCCGCGTCGACCATCGGCCGGGCCGGGCCCGCGTCGCGTCCCGCCATGGTGCGGGCCAGCGCGGATCCGGGGAGCGCAAGGCTGGCGGTGATCCCGCCGCCGGGGGTCGCGGCGAGCTCGACCGTCCAGCCGTGCCGGCGGGCCAGCCGCCCCACCACGAAGAGCCCGAGCACCTCGGACGGGGCCAGGTCCAGCCGCTCCCGGCGGGTGAACCGGACGTTCTCCTCGGCCAGCCGTTGCTCGCTCATGCCGATGCCCTGGTCGACCACGGCCAGCGTCGCGCCGTCGTCGGTCGGCTCGGCGGTGACGACGACCCGGGTGTGCGGCGGGGAGAAGATGGTGGCGTTCTCCATCAGCTCGGCCAGCGCCAGCACCAGGTCTCCGATGATCGCCGGCGCGGCGACCACCTGGGGTGGGACCTGCACGTCCACCCGGGTGTAGTCCTCGATCTCACCGAGGGCCAGCCGGACCACGTCGGCCACCGGGACCGGTGCGACGTGCGCGTCGTCGCCGGCCGCGCCGGAGAGGACCACCAGGCTGCCCGCGTTACGGCGCAACCGGCTGGAGATGTGGTCGAGCCGGTACAGGTGCTCCAGCCGGCCCGGCTCGGTCTCCTGCTGCTCCAGCCGGTCGATCAGGGCGATCTGCCGGCCGACCAGGTTCTGGGTACGCCGGCCGACGTGACCGAACATCTGGGCCACGTTGCGCCGGCTCGCCACCTGTCGTTCCACCAGCCGGGCGGCGGTGCTCTGCACCCGTTCGAAGGCACGGGCCAGGTCGCCGATCTCGTCCCGGGCGCCCACGTCGACCGGGTCGAGGCGTACCGGTGGGGTGGTTTCCGACTCGTCGTCGGCGACCCGGACCAGCTCGGACTCGGCGACCCGGGCGACCCGGTCGGCGGAGCGGGTGAGCCGGGTGAGCGGCCTGGCCACCGCCCGGCCCACGGCCATGGTGAGCAGGATGACCGAGATCAGGATCGTCACGATCAGCAACGTCACCCAGTACGCCCCGGCGAGCGCCACCTGCCGGTCGGCGCTCACCTCGGCGGTGACGTCGGCGGCCAGCTTCTTCTCGACGAACTGGCCCAGCGTGATCATCGAGGAGACGGTGGGGAAGAGGGTCGCCAGGTCCAGCGCGCCGATCGCGGTGGCCGGGTCGACCGCGCTCTGGTTGATGAAGTTCGGGCCGGTGCGGTTGGCCACCGCGACTTCCTCAAGGGTGAGCAGGTCGAGCTGCTCGGGGGTGACCAGGGCCTGGAGCCGGGCGCTCTCGTCTTCGAGGACGGCGAAGTTCGCCACGTAGGCGGTGACGGTCTGGGCGTTGGGCCGGGCGGCGACCAGCACGATCAGGGTGGCGCCGGCGCTGAGGCTCTCGCCGGTGCGCAGCAGCCCGTCCAGGGCCAGCACCTGCCGCCCGGCCGCGGTACGGGTGTCCGCGTTGAGCCGCAGCCGGAGCGAGTCGATCAGGGCGGTGTGCACCGGCCCGTACCCGCCCATGATCTGGTCCGGGCCGGTCTGCCCGGCCACCGCCGCCGTGCGGAGGGCGGCGAGCTGCCGTACCCCGTCGAGGGCGGTGTCGACCTCTGTCGGGAGCGCGTCGCCGAGATCGGCGCGCAGGTCGGCGATCCGGTCGTCCACCTCGGCGACCTTCTGCACCAGGTCGGTGCGCTGCACCTGCCCGAGCAGCAGGCCGACGGCGAGCAGGCGTTCCTGCTGGAGGTTCTGGAGGATGGTGCCGACCCGGCTGGCGATCCGCACCCGGTCGGCGAGGTCGCCGGCCCGCTGGGCCACGGTGGCCCGTTCCCAGACCACCGGCACGGTGAGCCCGGTCATGCAGAGCAGCGGGACCAGCACCAACAGGGCCAGCTTGCCCCGGATCCGGAGCCTACCGAGCAGCATCGAAGGGCCTCCACCGCTCGGGTTCGGCGCTCTGGCCCACGGGTTGGAGCACCGGCACCACCCCGGCCGGCAGGCGACCTGGCTGCGCCGGCGGCTCCCACGGGGTGGGCTCGGTCACTTCGGCCGGCTCGTCGGGGGTGGTGCCCCGGCCCGCCGGGGTGTCTCTCCTGCGGGACAGCCACCCGCTCGCGCCGAACGCCACCAGGAGCAGCCCGGCCACCCCGCCGACGCCGAGGATCAGCAGGTCGTCGCGGTCGATCTGGTCGAGCCGCTGCCGGAGCAACCGGTCCAACTCGTCGAGGATGACCGGCTGGAGTTCCCGGGCGGCGCTCTGCGCCTGGGTACGCGCACCGGCGAGCTTGGTCAGGTCCACCGTCTGCGTCCGCCCGGTGGGCTGGGACAACGCCCCCAGCGCCTCGACCGCCCGCTGGTAGTTGTCGAGCGGGGTGAGCACCTCCGCGCCGATGTCGACGCTCTCCGAGGTGTCGACCACCGTCTGCAGGTCGCGGACCAGGTCGCCGGCGGGTTGCAGGGCGGCGAACCGGAGGGTGGCCAGCTCGCCCACGGTGCGGGCCTGCTCGGCGGCGGGTCGCCGCTGCGCCAGCACGGCCAGGTCGACGAGCCGTCCGGCGGCGACGATCGCCTCGGGCATCTCCTCGCCGACGCCGTCCTGGAGGAAGTACGAGTCGGAGCCGGCGTCCCGGATCAGGCCGGAGGTCTCCCGTACCTTGCCGTGCAGGGCGAGCAGCAGGTCGGTGACCTCGCCGTACGCGGTGAAGGCCGTCTCCGGGTCGGTGAGCGACCGGCTGGGCAGGCCCTCCAGCTTCGCCCGCAGCCCGGCCCACCGCTCGGTGCTGCGCAGCTCGTCGCCGACCCGGGTGTCCACCGTCGCGGCCGCCTCCACCGCCCGGTCCAGGGCGTCCCGGGCCACCGGACGGCCGGCGACGGCGGCGGTCTGCGCGTCCACCAGCGCCTCGGTGACCGGGCCGAGGGCGCGCAGGTACTCGACGCCGAGGCGTTCCCGTTCGGCCAGCTCACGGTCGGCGTCCACGAGCCGGTGGCCCTGTACGACGAGGAACGCCACCGGCAGCAGCAGCGCGGTGGCGAGTAGCAGTGGCAACAGGCGGCCCGGTGTCCTGGGCCGTCGACGGACCCGCGAGGCGGGAACGGTCATGGTTGTCTCCTCCGGCGGCGGCGCAGGGGTTCGGGGATGGCGGGAGAACTTCGGTCCCGTGCGTCGGACCGGAACCTAATCGAAGGTCGATGCCTGGCCAGAGGTCTGTACCGGTCAGTTTTGCGTCACTTCGAGTGATGTGACGCGACATCGACGATCTCGATACGCTGCGTACTGTTGTCGAGGTGACATGCTCGTTTCCATAGCGGTATCGCGCCTTAAGCGTGAATTCACGCAATCCGAACTCGTTCTGCGTGAAGGCCGGGTGACCTTGTGCGGTTTGACCTTGTCCGGCCGACGATCGGATGACCAGGACGGACGTACGGCGGATCTCAGCCAACGCTCAGCTTCCGGGCCGTACCGTGAGCGAAATGAAATCGCCGTTGTCGGCCGTACGGATCCGCCGTGCCCTGCCCACCGGCCGCCGCGCGGTCGCCGCGTCGGTGGTCGTCGTCCTGCTGGCGGCGCTCGTCGGGTGGGCGGTCTGGCCGGACCGGCCGGGCTTCCGCACCGAGTCCACCGTGCTCAACGTGCGCTCCGGGCCGGTCGGCGACGAGCCCGTCGACCTGGACACCACGCTCTACCTGCCGAAAGGCGCCTCGGCCGACCGGAAGGTGCCGGCCGTGTTGCTGGCCCACGGCTTCGGCGGCACGAAGGACTCGGTCCGCGCCGACGCCGAGGACCTGGTCGGCCAGGGCTACGCGGTGCTGACCTGGACGGCCCGGGGTTTCGGCCGCAGCGGCGGTCAGATCCACCTGGACAGCCCCGACTACGAGGTGCGCGACGCCCAACGGCTGCTGGACTGGTTGGCCGCCCGCCCCGACGTGCGTACCGACTCCGCCGGTGACCCCCGGGTCGGGGTGGTCGGCGGCTCGTACGGCGGCGGCCTGGCCCTGCTGCTGGCCGCCCAGGATCCCCGGGTCGACGCGATCGTCCCCATGATCACCTGGAACGACCTGTCCCGCGCCTTCCTGCCGGAGAGCACCGGCAAGCCGGCCACCGAGGGCGTGTTCAAGAAGGGTTGGGCCGGCATCTTCTTCGGGGGCGGCGGCAGCGCCGGCTCCGGGCCGGCAGGACTCTCCGGCAACACCGCCGCCGCCGAGCCGGAGGGTGCTCCCGCGTCGGCCGGTGCGCCCAGCCCGCAGCCGGGCAACGGGCCGGGTAGCGGATCGTCGCGCGCCCCGGGGGCCGCCGCCGACCCGTCCTGCGGGCGGTTCGCCGCCGACGTCTGTGCCGCGTACCTGCGGATCGCCACCACCGGCCGGGCCGACCAGGCGGCGGTGGACCTGCTCCGGCGCTCCTCACCGGCCGGCGTGCTGGGCCGGATCAAGGCCCCGGCCCTGCTGGTGCAGGGCGAGGCGGACACCCTCTTCCCGCTCACCGAGGCGGACGCCAACGCGCGCGGCATCGCCGCCGCCGGCACCCCGGTCCGGGTGGCCTGGTTCACCGGCGGCCACGACGGCGGCACCGGCCCGACAAGCGACTCCGACCGGGTGAAGTTCCTGACCGTGCAGTGGCTGGACCACTACGTCAAGGGCACCGGCGCGGCCCCCGGCGACGACTTCACCTTCTCCCGGATCGCCGGCTTCGACGCCCTCGACCGGGGCCTGGTCGCCACCGGTTACCGCACCGCCGACTATCCCGGGGTGACCGGGGACGCCCGCCGGGAGGTGCCTGTCGACGGCCCGGCCCAACCGGTGGCCAACCCGCCCAACGGCAACCCGGCGGCGATCTCGGCGATCCCGTTCGCCGGGTCGCTCGGCTCCCTGCTCGACGGGGTGGCCGGTGACGTACCCGGCCAGCACGCCCGGTTCGAGTCCGCCCCGCTGACCGAGGCGGTGGACGTGGTGGGTGCACCCACGGTCACCGTCCGGGCCGCGTCGGCGACCGGCGAGGCGGTCCTGTTCGCCAAGCTCTACGACGTCGACCCGGCCGGTGCGGCGACGCTGCCGTCCGGGCTGGTCGCCCCGATCCGGTTGACCGGGTTGCCGGCCACGATCGACGCGGCGCAGCCGGTCCAGGTCACCCTGCCGGCGATCGTCCGCCGGGTCGAGGCCGGGCACCGGCTGCGGCTGGTGCTGGCCACCGCCGACCAGGCGTACACCACGCCGGCCGCGCCGGCCGTCTACACGGTGGCGGTCGACGGCGCGGTGAGCCTGCCGACGGTCACCGCCACGCCGATCCCGACCACCGCCACGGTGTGGCGCTGGGTGCTGGTCGGTCTGCTGGCCGCGATCCTGGTCGGGCTCGTGGTGGTCGTCGCCGTGGTCCGCCGCCGGCACCGCCGCCAGGACGACTCCGTCCATCCCGAGTACGCGGGCATCCCGCTCGCCGTCCGCGACCTGCGCAAGGAGTACGCGGACGGCTTCGTCGCGGTCTCCCGGGTGGACTTCGAGGTGCACCCCGGTCAGGTGATGGGGCTGCTCGGCCCGAACGGCGCCGGCAAGACCACCACCCTGCGGGTGCTGATGGGGCTGACCCAGCCGACCGCCGGGGAGATCTACGTCTTCGGGCACCGGCTGGTGCCCGGCTCGCCGGTGCTGTCGCGGATCGGCGCGCTGGTGGAGGGGCCGGGTTTCCTGCCGCACCTGTCCGGCCTGGACAACCTGAAGGCGTACTGGCGGGCAACCGGCCGGCCGTGGGCGGACGCGCACTTCGACGAGGCGCTGGAGATCGCCGGCCTGGGTGACTCGGTGCACCGGCGGACCAAGAACTACAGCCACGGCATGCGGCAGCGGCTGGCCATCGCGCAGGCCATGCTGGGCCTGCCGGAGCTGCTGGTGCTCGACGAACCGACCGACGGCCTGGATCCGCCGCAGATCGCCGAGATGCGCCGGGTGCTCCAGCGCTACGCCACCGACGGGCGGGCGGTGCTTGTCTCCAGTCACCTGCTGGCCGAGGTGGAGCAGACCTGCACGCACGCGGTGGTGGTGAACAAGGGCCGGATCGTCGCCTCCGGCCCGGTGGACGAGATTGTCGGCGAGTCGCCGAGCACCCTGTTCGAGGTGACCGACCAGGCCGCCGCGCGGGAGGTGCTGAGCCGGCTCGACACGGTGCAGGTGCTGACCGCCGACGATGCCGGTGGGCTGGTGGTGGACACGAACGGGACCGCGCGTAGTGAGGTGGTGGCCGAGCTGGTCCGGGCCGGGATCGGAGTGGACCGGGTGGTGCCACGGCGCCGCCTGGAGGATGCGTTCCTCGCCCTGGTGGGCGAGAACTCTCGGGGAAGCGGTGACCGGTGATGACGGGTTCTTCGGCGGGTTCGGCGTCGGGCACTGGCCCGAACGGCAGTGCGGCGTCGGGTGGCGCGGCATCGGCTGAGGTGGCGTCGGGTGGTGGCGTGGCGACGGGGGCGTTCGGGCCGGGCGGGGCGGCGGTCGGGTACCGGCCGGGGGCGACCCTGCCGTTCGCGGCGGAGTTCCGCCGGCAGGCGTCGCGGCGGCGTACCCAGTTGGCGCTCGGGTTCATGGTGCTGCTGCCGTTGATCATCCTGGTGGCGTTCCAGTTCGACTCCGGCGAGGACGACGGTGGTGGCGGGGGCGAGTTCGCCAGCCTCGCCGACCTGGCCACCTCGGGCGGGCTCAACTTCACCCTCTTCTCGATCCTGGTGTCGGCGTCGTTCCTGCTGGTCGTGGTGGTGGCGCTGTTCTGCGGCGACACGGTGGCCAGCGAGGCGAGCTGGGGCAGCCTGCGCTACCTGTTGGCGGTGCCGGTGCCCCGGGCCCGGTTGCTGACGGTGAAGCTGCTGGTGGCGCTGGCGTACTCCGGGCTGGCCCTGCTGTTGCTGGCCGGCACGGCCCTGCTCGCCGGCACCCTGCGCTACGGCTGGTCGCCGCTGACCAGCCAGGTCGCCGCCGAGCTGACCCCGACCGAGGGGCTGCTCCGGCTGCTGGCGGTGCTCGGCTACCTGGCCGTCGTACTGCTGGTGGTGGCCGGTTTGGCGTTCCTGCTGTCGGTCATCACGGATGCCGCGCTGGGCGCGGTCGGCGGCGCGGTGCTGCTGTGGATCCTGTCCAGCATCCTGGACCAGATCACCGCGCTGGGGGTGCTGCGCGACTTCCTGCCGACCCACTACAGCAGCGCCTGGCTGGGGCTGCTGTCCACCCCGATGCAGACCGACGACGTGGTCCGGGGCGCGATCTCGGCGATCTGCTACGCCACCCTGTTCTGGGGCCTGGCCTTCTGGCGCTTCACCCGCAAGGACGTTACCAGCTAGCCCGCTGTCGGCGCGCACCCACCGTCGTGGCCGGCCCGGCGTCCGCAGCGGCCGGCCGGGCCTGGGCGGTGGTCGCCGCCGCCGAGCGGGGCGTCGCACCAGACCCGGGTACGCACGGACTGACTGTCCTCCTCGGAGAGCGTCGTCTCGCCGAAGTCGATGGCGAGCACGTGCCCGAGCGAGCGACGCAACGCCATCGCCAGGGCGGCGGCCTCGTCGAGGCTGGTCAGCCTGGTCGGTAGGTGGATGATCCAGCACGGGTCGGTCACCGGGGCCACCAACTGTTCCGGGTTGCTTTCGTCCGGCGGCAGTCGGTGTGCCTGGGCCCCCACCGCCGCAGTGCCACCCGGATGCGTTCGACTTCGGTGGTGGCGGTCGCCAGGTCGCGGGTGAGGTGTTCCAGTTCGTCGGCGACCTGGTCGAGGAAGGCGTACACCTGGTCGGGGTCGAGGCCGCGCCACCGGCGGGTGCCGAAGGTGACGGCGCGGACGTGCTGCGGCAGCAGCCGCCGCCCGGCTCGATAGATCATCCTGTCTCGCCTTTGCTGGTCCGTCGGGATGCGGTGTCGGCCGGCGCTTCAGCGGGTCGCGGGTTCCGCGCCCGACAAACCGCCGGTGTACGACGCCAGCGCGGCGACGGCCGAGGTCAGGCACTCGGGGCCATCAGGTCGAGCTGTTCGGCGGCGTGTTGCCACTGCCGGGCGGTGGTGTGGGTGTCGTGCTGCCGCTGCCGGGCAGCCGCCGGGGTCGGATCGGTCGCCCGGGTCACGGCGGGTGGGGCGTCGGCGGGGACCGTGTCGTGAAGTTGCTGCCCGTCGGCGGGGGCCGTGTCGCGGAGTTGCTGGCCGGCGGCGGTGACCCGGGCCGGGAACTGGCGGATCCGGTCGGCCGCCGCACTCCACCGGCTGCCCACGCTGTCCAGCACCTCGACCAGCCCACCGATGGTGTCCGGCTCGACGTGCCCGGCGGCGACCCGGAGCCGGCGTACCCCGTCGGTGACCTGCTGGTCCACCTCGCCGGCCAGGTCGAGGGCATCCCCGCCGCTGCGCCGGGCCAGCCGGAGCGCCGGGTGCGGGCAGCCCGCGCCGACACGGTCCAGCAGCACCATGGCGGCGGCCACCCCGAGGTACGTCTCCCGCAGTTCGGCGGCCACCTGCTCGACCGCCCAGCTTGAGGGGAAGTTGCGCAACGTGATCAGATGGGATTGCCAACCCGGGAGGATCACCATGCCCGGGATTCCGCTGAGCTATACCGACATCGCCGCCGACATCACCAGCCGGATCAAGGCCGGCGAGTATGAGCCGGGGGCGAAGCTGCCGTCCTATTCGCAGCTCGCGGACCTCTACTCCGTCTCGTGAGGCGGGCGGCTCCTGATCTCGACCGCTCGGGCGGGACCCATTCCGCACCCGCAAGGTCGTGCTGTATCCCGCTTGGCGATCATGGAGTTGTGGTGCCGACTTTGGGGGTTTTACGGGCGTTCTGTTACCCACCACAACTCCATGATCGGCGAGGCAGCGCTGGTTGACGAACAGCCGTTCGGGTCAGGAGGCGGGTCATCCGGCGGTGGGGAGGGAGACGGTGACCACCAGGCCGCCGTCGGGGCGGGGGGTCGCCCGTACCGTCCCGCCGTGCGCCCGCGCCACCGCCCGGACGATGGACAGCCCCAGGCCGAAGCCCCGGTGACCGGCAACCCGCTCCCGGTTGAGCCGGCGGAACGGCAGGAACATCGTCTCGATCTCGTAGCCGGGCACCACCGGCCCGCTGTTGCTGACCGTCAGGGTGGCCCGGCCGTCGACCACGGCGGTGGTGACCGAGAGCCAGCCGTCCGCACCGATGTTGTGCCGGACCGCGTTCTCCACCAGGTTCTGGGTGAGCCGTTCCAGCAGGACCGGGTCGCCGACCGTACGGGCCGGGGCCAGCGACCGGGTGACGCCGAGCGGGGTCGACCGGGCGGTCTGTTCCGCGACGTGACCGGCGATCTCGGCGAGGTCCACCTCGGCGTGTTCGGCGAGTTCGTTCTCCGAGTCGGCGAGGGTGAGCAGCCCGTCGATCAGCCGCTCGTGGCGTTCGTTGACCGCCAGCAGGGTCTCGCCGAGCTGCCGCAGCTCGGCCGGGGCGTCCGGGCGGGTGATCGCCAGCTCCACCAGGGACCTGTTGATCGCCAGCGGGGTGCGCAGTTCGTGCGAGGCGTTGGCGACGAAGCGCCGTTGCCCGTCGAAGGAGCGGTCGAGCCGTTCGAGCATCAGGTCGAAGGTGTCGGCCAACTCCTTCACCTCGTCGGTAGGCCCGGCCAGGGCGATCCGTTCGTGCAGGCCCCGGCCGGCGCCGTCCGCCCCGGCGATCCGGCGGGCCGTGCCGGTGATCTGCTGCAACGGCTGCAACGCCCGGCCGGCGACCAGCCAGCCGAACGCGACAGCGGCGATGGTCACCACGGCCAGGGCCACCCCGCCCTGGGTGAGCAGCGAGTCCAGGGCGTCCCGCCGGGCGTCGTCCTGTACCTGCCGGACGAGGTTGCGCAGGTGCTCGGCCTGCTCGGCGTTGATCTGGGTGCCCTGCGGCAGCGAGATCGACTCCTTGCCGCCCGCCCCGCGCAGGTTGAACCCGAGACCGTGGGCGAGCCGCTGGTCGACGAGCACGTACGTCACGGCGAGCAGCACGGTGCCGGCGAGCAGGAACAGGCCGCCGTAGATGAGGGTCAGCCGGGCCCGGATGGTCGGTTTCCTCATCGGATCTGGTACCCCACCCCGGGTACCGTCTCGATGACCGGTGGGTCGCCGAGCTTGCGCCGCAGCTTCATCACGGTCACCCGCAGCACGTTGGTCATCGGGTCGATGTGCTCGTCCCAGGCCCGTTCCAGCAGGTCCTCGGCGGAGACCACCGCGCCGTCGGCCCGCAGCAGCTCGGCCAGCACACCGAACTCCTTGCGGGACAGCGGCACGAAGTGGCCGTCCCGGGTGACCTGCAACCGGGACGGGTCCAGGACGATCCCGGCCCGGGTCAGCTGCGGCGGGACGGCCGGCCGGGTACGCCGGGTCAGCGCGTGCACCCGGGCGCTCAACTCGACGAACGCGAACGGTTTGGTGAGATAGTCGTCGGCGCCGATGGCCAGGCCGGCGACCCGTTCCCGGACGGCGGCGGCAGCGGTCAGCATCAGGATCCGGGTGTCCAGCTCGGCGTTGACCAGGGCACGACACACGTCGTCGCCGTGCACCACCGGCAGGTCCCGGTCGAGCACGACCACGTCGTACCCGTTGACGCCGATCCGTTCCAGGGCCGCGTCGCCGTCGTACGCGACGTCGACCGCGAACGACTCCCGGCGCAGCCATTCGGCGATCGCGTCCGCGAGCAGCTTCTCGTCCTCGCACACCAGTACGCGCACCGTTCCATCCTCGCCCACCCGGGATAACCACCGCGTTAACGTCGCCGCTTATGCCCTGGATACCGCCTGAGGAGTTGAGTTGTCCCTGATGCCGGCTGTCTGCCGGCCGGAAGGGAGTGACGAACAATGCGACGAAGTCCGCTGAGCCTGCTCCTCGCCCTGCCCGTGGTGGCGGCCCTGACCCTGACCGGCTGTCAGGCCGACGACTCCGACGACTCCGGGGTGGCCACCGCCGGTGGCGGTGGCGTGCAGCCCTCGCTCTCCGCCGCCGCCGGGATGAGCGACGAGGAACGTCAGCTCAAGTTCGCCGCGTGCCTGCGGGAACAGGGGCTCGACGTGCCGGACCCGGAGCCGGGGCAGAAGGGGCCACGGTTCAACTTCGGGTCGGACGTGGACACGGCCAAGGTGCAGGCGGCGCTCCAACAGTGCCGCGAGTACGCCCCCAACGGCGGGCAGCCCCGGCAGCTCGACGCCGACCAGGTCGAGCAGGTCCGCAAGCTCTCCAAGTGCATGCGGGAGAACGGCGTGCCGAACTTCCCGGACCCGGCTGCCGACGGGCGGGTCCAGCCCGGCCAGGCCGGCCTCGACCTCAAGGACCCGAAGCTGCGGGCGGCGTTCGACAAGTGCCGGGAGACCGTGCCCAACCTCGGTAACCGCCGGGGGACGTCATGAGCACCGCGACCCGGCCCGCCGAGGTGGCCGCTGACGATCCGGACGAGCCACCGGCCAGACGTGGGCGCTGGCGACCCGGATTCCTGCTCGGCGGGGTGGCGGTGCTCGTCGTGGCGGTCGCCGGTGCGGCGGTCACCTTCGCCACCGGTGGCCACGCCGACCGGCCGGCGTCGGCCGATGGGCGGCCACCGTCGAGCACCCCGGTCACCCGGCAGACCCTGGTCGACCGGGAGACCAAGAACGGCGAGCTGGGGTACGGCACCCCGCGCGCCCGGGACAGCCGGCTGAACGGCACGGTCACCTGGCTCGCCCCGACCGGCGCGACGGTCAAGCGGGGCAGGACGCTCTACCGGGTCGACGACGAACCGGTGGTGCTGCTCTACGGCGGTCTGCCGGCGTACCGGATGCTGCGTTCCGGGGTGAGCGGCACCGACGTCAAGCAGTTCGAGCAGAACCTCGCCGCGCTGGGGCACACCGGCTTCACCGTCGACGAGGACTTCACCTCCGCGACCGCCGACGCGGTCCGGGACTGGCAGGAGGACCTGGGCCTGCCGGAGACCGGCCAGGTCGAGCCGGCCCGCATCGTCTACGCCCCCGGCGAGGTACGGGTGGAGAGCCACGGCGTCGAGGTGGGGGACACCGTCGGCGCGGGCAAGGTGGTCCTCTCGACCACCGGCACCGCCCGGCAGGTCACCTGCACTCTCGACGTCTCAGACCAGCGGCTGGCCCGCAAGGGCGCGGAGGTGACCATCACCCTGCCGGACGGCACCCGGAGCACCGGCAAGGTCGACACGGTCGAGACGGTGGTGCAGACCTCGGCAGCATCGACCGGCCAGGAGGCGAAGACCGAGACCAAGATCGAGGTCACCGTGACCGGGGACGACCCGAAGGTGCTCGCCGGTTACGACAAGGCGGCGGTGGACGTCGGCTTCGTCGCCTCGGAACGTGCCGACGTGCTCACCGTGCCGGTCGCGGCGCTGCTCACCCTTGCCGAGGGCGGTTACGGGCTCCAGGTCGTGGAGGAGGCCGGCACCCGGATCGTCGCGGTACGCACCGGGCTCTTCGCGGACGGCCGGGTGGAGGTCTCCGGCGAGGGGGTCGCCGACGGGCTGACCGTGGGGATGCCCGGTGACTGAGCCACCCCGGGTCGCCCAGCCGGACCGCGTGGTCGAGCTGCGTGACGTGACGAAACGCTACGG
Source organism: Micromonospora sp. DSM 43699 (assembly GCF_055517075.1). NCBI lineage: Bacteria > Bacillati > Actinomycetota > Actinomycetes > Micromonosporales > Micromonosporaceae > Micromonospora > Micromonospora sp. DSM 43699. The sequence continues at coordinate 10,735 of NZ_JBTMMT010000004.1, read as the reverse complement.
CGACACGGTCGCCGCCCTCGGCGGGGTTTCGATGACCGTCGACCGGGGCGCCCTGGTGGCAATCGTCGGCCCGTCCGGGTCGGGGAAGTCCACCATGCTCAACGTGATCGGCACCCTGGACCGACCCAGTTCGGGCGCGGTCCACATCGACGGGTACGACGCCGCGCGGCTGTCCGACCGGGAACTGTCCGCGCTGCGCGCCAGCCGGATCGGGTTCGTGTTCCAGCAGTTCCACCTGGCTGCGGGCGTACCACTCGTGGAGAACGTGGCGGACGGCCTGCTCTATGCCGGGGTGGCCCGGCGGGAGCGGCGGCGGCGGGCGGAGGCGGCGCTGCGACGGGTCGGCCTGGGGCACCGGCTGGAGCACCGGCCGCACCAGCTCTCCGGCGGAGAGCGGCAGCGGGCGGCGATCGCCCGCGCGGTGGTCGGTGAGCCGCCGCTGCTGCTGGCCGACGAGCCGACCGGCAACCTCGACTCCCACTCCGGCGCCGGGGTGATGGAGCTCCTGCACGAGCTGCACGCGGCCGGCACCACGGTCGTGGTCATCACCCACGACCGGGAGATCGCGGCGAGCCTGCCCCGGCAGGTGCAGATGCGCGACGGGCTGATCGTGGCGGACTCCGCCACGCCGACCGAGGGGGTACCCCGATGACCACGACACCGCTGCGGTCGTCGGGCGCAGCACGGCGGACCGCTGCCGCGCGGCCGGAACGGCTGCGGCCGGCCCGGCTGAGCCCGCGGGACGTGCTGCGGGTGGGCGGTGTGGGGCTGCGTACCCGGCCGTTGCGGGCGTTCCTGTCCGCCCTGGGCATCGCCATCGGCATCGCGGCGATGATCAGCGTGGTCGGCATCTCCTCGTCGTCCCGGGCCGACCTGGACCGGACCCTGGCGGCCCTCGGCACCAACCTGCTCACCGTTGCGCCGGGCAGCACCCTCTTCGGTGCCGACGCCCAGTTGCCGGTCGAGGCGGTCGGCATGATCAGCCGGATCGGCCCGGTACGTCAGGTGTCGGCCACCGCCCAACTCGCGGACACCCCGGTCTACCGGTCGGACCGGATTCCGGCGGCGGAGACCAACGGGTTGGGCACCCAGGCGGTGGAGCTGGACCTGCTCGACACCGTCGGCGGCTCGCTGGCCAGCGGGACCTGGCTCAACGAGGCCACCGCGAGGTATCCGGCGACAGTGCTCGGGTCCGTCGCCGCGGAACGCCTCGGGCTCGGCGCGGCCGGACCGGACATCCAGGTGTACGTCGACGGGCGGCGGTTCACCGTGATCGGCATCCTGCGGCCGGTCCCGCTCGCCCCGGAAATCGACTCGTCGGCGCTTGTCGGCTGGTCGGCCGCGACCACCTATCTCGGCCTGGACGGGCATCCGACCCGGATCTACACCCGCTCGGCCGAGCAGCACGTCGAGGCGGTCCGGGGGGTGCTGGCGGCGACGGCCAACCCGGAGCAGTCCAACGAGATCCAGGTCTCCCGGCCGTCCGACGCGCTCGCCGCCCAGCAGGCCACCGACGAGGCGTTCACCGGCCTGCTGCTCGGGCTGGGCGCGGTGGCGTTGCTGGTCGGCGGGGTGGGGGTGGCCAACACCATGGTCATCTCGGTGATCGAGCGGCGGGCCGAGATCGGGTTGCGGCGGTCGCTGGGGGCCACCCGGGGGCAGATCCGGACCCAGTTCCTCGCCGAGTCGCTGCTGCTGTCCGCCCTGGGTGGGCTGGGCGGGGTGCTGCTCGGCGGTCTGGTCACCGCCGGTTACGCCAGCTCGCAGGGGTGGCCGACGGTGGTGCCGCTCTGGGTGGTGGCCGGCGGCATCGGGGCGACCATCGCCATCGGCGCGTTGGCCGGGCTCTACCCGGCGATCCGGGCCAGCCGGCTCGCACCCACCGAGGCCCTCGCCACCCCGTGACCGGCCCGCCCCGACTGCCGGATGGCCGGGGCCGGGTGGGTGGCGCCGGCCCGGGTGGTCGGCTGGCCCGGCGGCCGGTGCGGGATCTCACCGGCCGCCGAGCCAGGGTCGGTCGGCCGGGGTCAGCGGCGGCCCACCCGGATCAGCTCCCAGCCCCCCTTCGGGACGCCGGGCGTCGGGTCGGTCCGCAGGTTCATCGGGTTCGCCATCCCGAGGTAGAGCGTCGGGCCGTCCGCGACCATGGTGCGGACCCCCTGGTTGAGCGGGTTGCCGAAGCCTCCGGTGTCGACCGCGCGGGCGGGTCGGCCCGGCGCGTCGAACGACCAGAGATCGGCGCCGAAGGTCGGCGGGCTGGTCGCCGCGCCGGCCGGGGGCGTCGTCGTACCGGCCGGTGGCGTCGGCATCTCACCCTCCAGCGAGATGTACGCGAAGTCCATGGTGCCGACGTAGAGCCGACCACCGGCCACCGCCATCTTCCAGGCGTACAGGTTGAACGGGTCGCCGAAGCCGGAACCGCCGTAGACCGGGGTGGTGCCGGTGGGTGCCGGGGCCCAGGCGCCGACGCCGTTGTTCGCGGTCGGATCGAAGGCCGGCAGCGCCGACTCGCCGTAGAGCGTCTCGACCCGTTCGTGCGTGCCGCCGAGGTCCTGGCCCCGGAAGACGGCGAACGCCCGCTGGGTGTTCTGCACGGTGGCCTGGAGCTGTGCCGGGCTGCGCGGCGGGTACACCGAGAGGTGCAGGGCGGTGGCCTGCAACGGCACGTGCATGGTGCCCCAGTGGAGCCGGCCGCCGTAGGAGGCGAGGCCGCCGAGGGCGTACGCCCGGCGTACCACCGGGTCCGGCTCGTAGTCGGCGGCCGACCAGACCTGCGTCCAGTTGCCGGCGTCCTCCGGGTTGAGGCCGGGTGCGCCGGTGGCCAGCGGCGGGCTCATCCAGATGCTGGCCAGGTCGGCCCGGTCGGTGTCGTCGGCCGCGTCGGAGCGCGACGCCTGGCCGCCGCCGACGGCCCGCGGCGCCTGCTCGCCGACGTCGGAGTACGACGCCTGCGGGCCGGTGGGGTGGTCGGGGCGCAGCGGCGGGGCGTCGCCTGTGGCGCGTCCGGCCACCGAGCCGTCCACTATCGCCTTCGGCCAGGTCGAGACGTAGAGCCGACCCTGGTGTTCGGCGAGGTCGGCGACCTGGGTGGGCAGGTCGGCGACCTCGGTGAAGGTGAACGGGTCGGCACGGTTGCCGGTCCAGCGCAGCACCCGACCCGCCTCGCCGCCGTTGGCACCCAGGCCGACCCCGGCGTAGAGCACACCTCCGGCCACCACCCAGTGCCTGATGTTCTCGTACGCGGAGAGGTTGGTCGAGCCGAGGTACCGGCCGGTGACGGTGTCGAAGGCGAACACGTTCACCCCGTCGACCACACTCGGGCCGCCGAGGAGCACGACCCCCTGGTGGGCGGCGGCACTGCGCAGCCCGGCGGTGGTGTGCAGCAGGTTCGCGTCCGCCGGGGAGGCGGACGTGATGTCGGCGGTGCGCTCGGTGAGCCGCTCGGTGGTCAGGTCGTAGGTGAAGACCTCGGGGGTGCGGTGGTCGCCGAGGGTGGCCGGCAGGGCCGGGTTGCTCCGGGCCGGCTGGCTCTGGCCGAACTCGCAGGCGTAGTCGTCGTTGAGGATCGGCTCGCGGACCTGGTAACCCTCGGGCTTCAGACAGAGCACGTTAGCCCCGGTGCCGAACCAGAGCCGGTGGCCGGCCTGGGCGAGGCCCCAGACGTACGACTGGTTGACCTTGGGCTGGCCCTCCGCACAGGGCGGGCCGGGTGGATAGTCGACACCGATGCCGGCAAAGCATTCATCGGCGGCGGCCTTGGCGAGCAGCCGTACCGATTCAGGCCGGGTGTCGGCGCTGGCCGGAGTGGCGTGGACGGGCAGCAGGATCAGGATGGCAAATGCGGGCAGCAGTCGCCGGGGCAGGGGTGGTCGACGTCGCACGGGGGTCCTTTCCGCGAACATCCGGATGAGCTGGCGGCAGCCGGGACGGGGTGGGCTGGACCGCTCTCGACCAGGGGGGATGGGGAGTCGACGTTGCCCATGGAACCGCAGCTGAGAGCAGGGAAATGCATTGACTGATGGGAATTAAAAACCGACACCGATGGTGCTGGCCCGATCGGGGTGGTGTGGGGCCGGACGGGTGAATTCGGGAGTGGTCCTGCAGTTCCGGGAGCAACGTGGTGACGAGGCTAACGTATTACGACGCCCGTTATCCCGGGAGAACCTGTTAATGATTTTTAAACCGGCAGGCCTGCTGCCTCAGGCGGAGTCGCTGCCGAACTTGTGCGTGGGGGCGGCCTGGGCGGGTGGGGGGAAGTTGCCGATGAGTGCAATTTCGGGGTGTCCCGGGCGTTTCGCGGCAGCCGAGTGATGTCGTTCGAGGTAGCCAGGGTTGCGCGCGCGAGCGAGGGGTGGGTGGTCGCGGTGACCCCTGGAGTGACCCCACGCGGATTGCGTGCATATTCATTTTCCATAAACTCGGACTATGAATTTGATGACAGTTAATTCATAGTTAACAATCATTACGTTCGCGTGCTTGGTCACCCACGGTGGGGGGCGGGATGGGACGGCGGGTGCGGAGGCTCGCCCGTGCGATCGATGTGTACGCGTCTTGGTGCCGCGTGACGGTGGGCCGGTCCGTGGCGGCGGGGTGGGGTAGTGTTTCCAGGCGGGATCTTCCCAGTAACAAAGATTTTATAGGTTTGAATGCTTTAATGCCTCATCATGGGTGGGAGTCAATCCCTTCCATGGAGGTTCCCATGAACGTCTCTCGGCTCGGCGGGCCGATCCTGTCCCTGTACCGCATCGTCATCGGCCTGCTGTTCACGCTGCACGGCCTGTCCTCGGTCTTCGGGTTGTTCGGCGGCAACCCGATGACCGGCAAGGCCGTTCCGGTCGGCACCTGGCCGGGCTGGTGGGCCGCACTGATCCAGCTGGTCTGCGGCGCGCTGGTGCTGGCCGGGCTGTTCACCCGGCCCGCCGCGCTGCTCGCGTCCGGCTCGATGGCGTACGCCTACTTCGTGGTGCACCAGCCCGAGGGCCTGCTGCCGCTGCGCAACGGGGGCGAGCTGTCGGCGCTCTTCTGCTGGTCGTTCCTGCTGATCGCGGTGCTCGGCCCGGGTGCCTGGGCGCTCGACACGCTGCTCGCCCGTCAGGGTGCCGACACCGCGCCGGCACCGGTGACCGAGGCGAGCTCGGTGCCGGCCTGACGCACTGACCGGCGTCGCCGGGGAACCTCGACGAGGTTCCCCGGCCCCGCGTCCGGTCAGGGGTTGTAGGGGGCGTCGGTGTGGCTCACCTCGGTGAGCTTGTGGCCGGCGAGCTTGTAGACCGACGTCCGCTTGATGTCCAGCTCGGCCATGCCCCGGCTGGGGCTGCGGGTCAACCAGACCACGGTGGCCTTGCGCCCGGCCACGTCGATCGACAGGACCGGGGTCCGGTCACCGAGGTCGACCAGGGCCTGGAACGCCGGCACGCCACCGTCGTTGCGCCACGCCGCGAGGGTGTAGAAGGTGCCGGTGCCCCCCGAGTTGACCGCCACCGCGCCCACCGCGTCGTCCGCGCCGTCCCCGTCGAGGTCGCCGATGCCGCACGGCTTCTGGAGCTTCACGGTGGCCCCGTCCTCGCCGGACCACTGCCCCCCGGCCAGCGGCAGGTAGTCCGGATAGCCGTTGTAGGGCACCTTGCTGCTGCCGAGCCGGGCCTCTGCCAGATGGGCACAGGTCATCGGGGCCTTGACCGGGGCGGCGGCAGCTGTGGTCGGGGTGGCAGCCGGCGCGGTGGTGGGGGCGGCCTTCACCTCCGGCGACGACACCGGGCCGGTGGGAGTCGCCTCGGGCGAGGCCTCACTGAGCACCGAGGCGGTGGAGGGCTCGGTGGACGGGCCGACGGTGGGCGCTGCCTCGCCCGTTCCGCCCTGCTCACCCCCGCAGGCGGCGGTCAGCAGGCAGACCAGGGTGAGGGTCGCAAGGCTCGACGGGATCCGTCGCATGGGCGGGGGTCCTCTCTCGGACGTCAGGTGTCCCGCACCGTACTGATCGACGGCAATGTCGGTCATCGGCTCGACGGTCGGCCCGCGTCGGCCTGTCGGAGCGCGGTCAGGGGCCGACCGGCGGGCCGGCGTACTGGTGTCTCTGTGCCGCGCAGACAGGCGTGTTGAGCTGGAAGCTTGCCCGAAACATCGGCGACTGTCGGTGCTGCCGGCGGGCGGCCGGTGGGCGGGTGGTTCACACCGTGGGAGCGGACTGGGCGACGGCGGCGAAGCTGCCTAGACTCGGTGGCACAACTGCATACCTCATCCAGAGGGGCTGAGGGATACGGCCCGACGACGCCCCGGCAACCACCCCGCGCGCTCATCGCTGAGCGTCCGGCGGGGCAGGTGCCAATTCCGTCCCCGCCGCAGGGTGCGATGCGGGGAAAGATGAGAGGAATCCGACATGACGTCGACGCTCGCCGCCCCCGGTATCGACACCACCGCCAGCCCCGCCCGCGCACTGGTCTGCCGCGCCTGCTCCGCCCGTTACCCGCTCGCCGCGCAGCACGCCTGTTACGAGTGTTTCGGCCCGCTGGAGGTCGACTACGACACCGCCGCGCTGGCCACCGTCACCCGGGAGCAGATCGAGGCCGGCCCGCAGAACATCTGGCGGTACGCCGCACTGCTCCCCGCAGGCCAGGACCCGGCCACCCGGGTCACCCTCGATCCCGGGCTGACCCCGCTGGTCGCCGCCGGGCAGCTCGCCGCAGAGCTGGGCATCAGCGCGCCGCTCTGGATCAAGGACGACAGCGCCAACCCGACCCACTCGTTCAAGGACCGGGTCGTCTCGGTGGCGCTGACCGCCGCGCGGGCGCTCGGCTTCCGCCGGTTCGCCTGCGCCTCGACCGGCAACCTGGCCAACTCGGTGGCCGCCCACGCCGCCCGCGCCGGAGTTCCCTCGGTCGTCTTCATCCCCGGCGACCTGGAGCAGGGCAAGGTGATCACCACCGCCGTCTACGGCGGCGACCTGGTCGCCATCGACGGCTCGTACGACGACGTGAACCGGCTCTGCGGCGAGCTGGTGGAGACCGACGAGTTCGAGGACACCGCCTTCGTCAACGTCAACGTCCGGCCGTACTACGCCGAGGGCTCCAAGACGCTCGGGTACGAGGTGGCCGAGCAGCTCGGGTGGCGGATCCCGGCCCAGGTGGTCATCCCGATGGCCTCCGGTGAACTGCTCACCAAGATCGATAAGGCGTTCACCGAGCTGGTCGAGATCGGTCTGGTCGAGGCGCCGGCCGGGGGTTGGAAGGTGTTCGGCGCCCAGTCGGCCGGCTGCAACCCGATCGCCACCGCCCTGCACGCCGACACCGACGTCATCACCCCGGTCCGGCCGACAGGCATCGCCAAGTCGCTCAACATCGGCGACCCGGCCGCCGGCCTGTACGCCCTGGAGGCGGTGCGGCGTACCGGCGGCTGGATGGAGTACGTCGACGACGACGAGATCCGCGCCGGCATCCGGCTGCTGGCCCGGACCACAGGTGTCTTCGCCGAGACGGCCGGCGGGGTGACCGTGGCGGTGCTGCGCAAGCTGGTCGAGTCCGGCCGGCTCGACCCGACCGCCGAGACTGTCGTCTTCAACACCGGCGAGGGGCTGAAGACCATCGACGCGGTCGCCGGGCAGGTCGGCCCCACCCACCGGATCAAGCCGTCCCTGCGGGCCGCCCGCGACGCCGGCCTGCTCTCCTGAGCGGGCCGGGCGGAAGCGGCCCGGGGCGAAAAGTGGATCTTTGGGTGACCGGGTTTTCGCGGTGAGTGGCGGAAACCCGCCGGGAAGGACTTGACGGCAGGAACCGGACGGCGCAAGATGCTCCGTGCGGGAGGGCTTTCGCCGGAGACTTTTCAAGTTCTTGCGACCCAACGCCGGAGGCGTTGTGCGAACGTCCCTCCCGACCAACCTCCGAAGGGGGCCAGCGGAAATCCGCTGGCCCCCTTCGTCGTCCCCAGGAAGACTCGCGGCGTGGCCCTTGACATCACGCCGATTGATCCCGACGACCAGCCGACCCTCGACGTGGTCCACCGGATCGCGGCGACGGCCGAGGCGATTGACGAACCGGACCTGCCGCCGCTGTGCCGGCGTCGGTTCGAGGGAGCGCTGCGGCATCCGATGCCCGGCCTGGACGCCCGGTGGTCGGTGGCCCGTCTCGACGGGGTGCCGGTCGGGCTGGTCCGGCTCACCCTGCATCTGCTCGACAACACCGAGAACGCCAGCATCGAACTGGTGGTCGATCCGGCGTACCGGCGGCGGGGGGTCGGCCGGGCGCTGTTCGGCCACGCCCGGCGGCTGCTCGGGGAAGCCGGCTGCAAGCGCATGGTCGGCGCGACCCGGGCCGCACTGCCCGGCGAGCCGGACCGGGAACTGCCCGGGGCGGCCTTCGCGGCGGCGCTCGGTGCGAAGGCGGCGCTCGCCGAGGTCCGCCGCCGGCTCGACGTCGCCACGCTCGACCACGCCCGGCTGGCGGGCCTGCTGGCCGAGGCGCGGGCGGCCGCCGCCGGCTACCGCACGGTCCGCTGGCGGGACCATCCGCCCGAGGAGTACGTCGCCGACGTCGCCGACCTGGAGGGCCGGCTGATGACCGACGCCCCCCTGGGCGACCTGGAGTGGGAGCCGCAGCGGGTGGACACCGAGTGGATCCGGGGCATGGAACGTGCCCTGGACGCGCGGGGGGTCCGCCGGTACAGCGTCGGCGCCGTGCACGAGGCGTCCGGCCGGCTGATCGCGTGGAGCCTGCTCAGCCTGGCCGCGAACACCACCCGGCACGCCTGGCAGCAGATCACCATCGTCGACCCGGCCCACCGGGGGCACCGGCTCGGCCTGCTCTGCAAGGCCGAGAACCTTGAACACACCCTGGGGTACGAGCCGGAGCTGGAAGTGATCGACACCTACAACGCGGCGGCGAACACCTACATGATCGCGATCAACGAACAGCTCGGTTTCCGGCCGGCGGCCGGGTCCACGGAGTGGCAGTTGACCATCTGAACTGTGACACGCCCCTACTGATCTGGTCGACATCTGTTGCATGATGGCGGGCATGACGGAGACCCCGCACCCGCTGTACGACAGGCACGCCGACACCCTGCACCGCGCGCTGACCGCGATCACGGAGCGCGGGTACTGGTCCGCCTACCCCGAATCGCCAAGCCCCCGGGTGTACGGCGAGACCGCTGCCGCCGACGGGAAGGCCGCCTTCGAGGCGTACCTCGGTGGTGATTTTCCGCTCGACCAGCCTGGCGCGGGCGATCGGGTGGCCACCGAGACGAGCCCGTTCGGGGTGGCCCTGGACGTGCGGTACCCGCACCCGGGCGCGGACGAGGCGGTCGCCGCCGCCTCCGCCGCGCTGCCGGCCTGGCGCGACGCCGGCCCGCAGGCCCGGGTGGGGGTCTGCCTGGAGATCCTCGACCGGCTGCACCGGCACATCTTCGAGCTGGCCAACGCGGTGCAGTTCACCAGCGGGCAGGCATTCGTGATGGCCTTCCAGGCCGGCGGCGCGCACGCGCTGGACCGGGCCCTGGAGGCGATCGCCTACGCGTACGCGGAGATGACCCGGCACCCCGCGACGGCCGGCTGGGAGAAGGCCGCCGGCAAGGGCGACCCGCTGCGGATGACCAAGACGTTCCACGTGGTCCCGCGCGGGGTGGCCCTGGTGATCGGCTGCAACACCTTCCCGACCTGGAACTCGTACCCCGGGCTGTTCGCCTCGCTGGTCACCGGCAACCCGGTGGTCGTCAAGCCCCACCCGCGGGCGGTGCTGCCGCTGGCCATCACCGTGCGGTACGCCCGGGAGGTGCTCGCCGAGGCCGGCTTCGACCCCGACCTGGTGCTGCTCGCCCCCGAGGCCCCCGGCGAGAAGCTGGCCTCGACGCTGGCCCTGCACCCGGCCGTGAAGATCGTCGACTTCACCGGCTCCACCGGGTACGGCGACTGGCTGGAGGCCAATGCCCGGCAGGCGACGGTATACACCGAGAAGGCCGGCCTGAACACCGTCGTGATCGACTCCACCGACGACTTCGCCGGGATGTGCCGCAACCTGGGCTTCACGCTGACCCTCTACAGCGGGCAGATGTGCACCACCTCGCAGAACATCCTGATCCCCGCCGCCGGTATCGCCACCGACCAGGGGCACAAGAGCTTCGACGAGGTGGCCGCCGGCATCGCCGCCACCATCGGCAAGCTCACCGCCGACCCGGCCCGGGGGGTCGAGCTGACCGGCGCGATCGTCAACGACGGGGTGCTGGAACGGCTCGACGAGGTCACCAAGGTCGGCCAGCCGGTGCTGGAGTCGCGTACCGTCGCCCACCCGTCGCTGCCCGACGCGGTGGTCCGGACGCCGACCGTGGTCAAGCTCGCCGCCACCGACACCGAGGTCTACGGCCGGGAGTGGTTCGGGCCGATCTCGTTCGTCATCGCCACCGACTCGACCGCACAGAGCATCGAGATCCTCCGGTCCACCGTGGGGGAGTCCGGCGCGTTGACCGCCGCCGTCTACTCGACCGACGAGGCGGTGCTGGACGCCGTCGAGGCCGCCGCGATCGACGTCGGGGTGCACCTGTCGGCCAACCTGACCGGCGGGGTCTTCGTGAACCAGTCCGCCGCCTTCTCGGACTTCCACGGCAGCGGCGCGAACCCGGCCGCCAACGCCGCCCTCACCGACGGCGCCTACGTGGCGAGCCGCTTCCGCATCGTCCAGTCCCGCCGCCCGGCCTAACCCCCGCCCCCGCCCCCACCCCCGCCCCCGCCCCCGGTGCTGGGGCGGGCGTGGGG